>NZ_JBVJBI010000011.1:0-132421 GCF_055589745.1 Kitasatospora sp. NPDC041917
CCCGTTGCGCTGAGAGGCGCACGGCGGGTTCGGAGAGCGGTCCGGGGAAACGGACCGGGAGCAATCCCGGCACCGCGCCCCGGGCCGACTCACCAAGCGGATCGCCCGCAGGCGGGAGCGGCGAAGGAGCGCGTTGAATTGGCGTGTGAGGGTGGCGGGTTCGATGGGGTGGCCGTCCGGGCGGGTGAAGACGAGGCCGGTGTCCACCCACTCTGCGCCGGCTTGCTGCTTCTCGCGGGCCTGCCGGCCACGGTGCGCGCGGAGCGAGGCGACGCACGCGGCAGGGAGGGCGATGCGGCGTTCCGAGCTGATGGTCTTGGTCGGAAGGATGGTGAGGCCACCGGTGCGGGTGCGCTGGAGGGTGCGGCGGATGCTTGCGGTGCCGTTGTCGAGGTCGAGGTCTTCCCAGCGCAGGCCGAGGAGTTCGCCCTTGCGGAGCCCGGTGCGAAGGGCGAGTTCGAACAGAGTCTGGAAGCGGTGGCCGTGGGCGGCTGTGAGGAAGTGCCGGGCTTCGTCGGCGGTGAGGGGTTCGAAGCGGCGGGGGCGGGGTGTGCCGGTGCGGACGTTGCGGGCGACGTTGCGCGGGATCTCATCCTCACGGACAGCGTGCTCCAGCGCGGACTTGAGGACGGAGTGGATGTAGGCGAGCGTCAGCGGGGAGAGGTACTTGCGGCAGCACCTCCCGATGGCGCAGCAGCGCGGCCGGCGGTCGGCCTGGGCATCGGGCCTGCGCCGGGCGTCGATGCCGCGTGCGCAGCACTGGCAGACGGTCCGCAGCCCGTTCAGCCAGGCTCGCACGTCCTTTGCGGCGAGCTTGGCGAGCTTCTTTTTGCCCAAGCCCGGGATGAGGTACTGGGCGACGCAGGCGGTGTAGCGGGTGTGGGTGGTCTCCCGGAGCTGGTGGACGGCGACGGTCTCCAGCCAGTACGTCAGGTAGGGGAGAAGCTCCCCTCCACGCGTACGCTCCAGGAGCGGTACGGCATCGCCAGCTCCACCGTCCAGAACGCCCTGCGCGTACTCAAGGACGAAGGGCTCGTCTACTCAGTCCAGGGGCGCGGCAGCTATGTCCGGAGCCACGAGAAGGAGTACCGGGAGAAGGCCACCCTGGAGGAGATCCAGCAGATCGCCGACCAGGCCAAAGCGGAACGGGCGAAGGCCAAGGACAGCACGCAAGGAGCCCCCGTCGGCCCCGGGAACGCCGAGCCCCCCGTGCTCCGGGCGATCTGGGCCATCCGCGAGGCGATCCTCGAAGGGCGCCTGAAGTTCGAGGATCGGCTTCCGGAGCCCATCAAGCTCCAGCTGATGTTCGCCACTGACAGCGAAACGGTCGAGCAGGCCCTGCACCACCTGGAACACGAGCGCCTCGTCCATCGCACTCCGCGCGGCTCCCTGACTGTCGCCCTTGCTGGAGGTGGGGGCAACAGCCTGCGGCGCTCAATGCTCGCGCGAGCCCGCATCGAGTCCCTCCAGCGGGCCGCTGAACGCGAGGGAGAAACCCTTGCCGATGACTTCGCGCCCGATGAGCCCCTGGAGGAGGACTCCCGGCCGCCCTACATCCAGGTGGCCGACATCCTCCGCAGGGAGATCCTTGACGGCGAGTTGAAGCCGGGAAGTCAACTGCCGGCCGCGCGAGCGCTCCAGGAGCGTTTCGGAGTCGCCAGTTCAACCGTTCAGAACGCCCTTCGTCTTCTCAAGGGTGAGGGCCTGATCTACTCCGTCCTCGGCCGCGGCAGCTACGTCCGCAAGACACCAGCCGTCAAGGCGTCGGAGCAGGCCGCTGACGTACCGCTCGAACGTGTCAAAGAACCCCGGACAGCCGACCACGACGCTGCGGAGCTTGTCCGCCTGCGGAAGCAGGTGGCGCAGCTCCAGAAGACGCGCAAACAACTCGAAGCCGAAGTCAGCCGCCTGACCAAGGAACTTGAGAGACGCGGGTAGGGCAGAGCGAGGCCGACGGGCCGAGCTGTTCAGAGTTTCTTTACTGGATCAAGGCGGCCCGCTGTCGCGGGCCGCGCGCGCTCCGGCCCGGCGGGGCCGCCTCCCGCTCCTGTCTCCGCCCCGCTCAGCGGCACCCCCGCCCGTCCGGGCGCGCAACACCAGCGAGAGCAGCGCAGCCCGCAAGGCTCTACCTCACCCCGGGCCCTCCCTCCGAGGGACCTGGGGGCCGAGCATCGGTGCGGCACCGTCGTGGTGAATGGTCGCGGGTCGCGGGACATGCCCCTCGCCGGCCGGACCCCGTAGGCGTACCAGGAACCCCCGGGGGCCGCCAAGGCCGAGCGCAAGCGTCACGGTGTGAGCCGTGGCGGCCCCCGGAGAACCCTGGTCCGGCGAAGCTGCCCGACCGACGAGGGACCCGTCCCGCTCAGGCCCGCAGCCTGCCGGAGGCTCCGGCCCGGCCGATGGGCGATCGTGGGCGTCAGGAGGCCAGCAGTTCAGCGACCTCGGGTACGCCCCGGAAGGCCCGCAGCCGGTCCAGGACGATCCGCGTGCGCTCCGCCGTGCGCTCACTGCCGCTCTGCCCGAGCGCGAGCATGCGGCCTGCCGTCCCGGCTGCGGCCTCGGGTTCGTTCGCGTCGGAGTAGGCCACGGCCAGCCACGACAGGTACAACGCCAACTCACGTGCGTGACTGGCGTCGTAGCGACCGAGCACGTCCGTCAGCAGAGGAACGGCACGCAGAGGACGCCGGAGCTCGGTGTAGACGCGGGCCTCCATGACTTGAAGTTCCCCGGCATCCATCCAGTACAGGTACGACGGCGACTCGGTGCCGGCCGAGTCCTCGGCCAGGGCTTCGCCCGCCTCCCCGAGAGCGATCATCGCCAGGCGGTCCTGGCCGGCCCGGGTGTGTGCCCAGGCCACACGGTCCAAGTAGAGCGCGCGAGCCTTGGGCGGGGCGTCCGCACCGGCCTCCTCCACAGCGGCGTTGGCCAGATGCACCGCGTCCGCCGCACGCCCGGTGTTGCTCCACTGGTATGCCAGTGAGCCCGCCACATTTCCGGACAGCACCCCGTCTCCCGCCTCACGGGCCGCACTCATGCCGATCCGGTAGATCCGCTCAGCCTCGGCGTGCTCGCCCGCGTCGGAGGCCACCCACCCGGCGATCTGAGACAACTCGCCGATGGTCCGCAGCAGTTCGCGTCCCACCTCCTCGGTGTGGCTGCCTTCCCGGTAGAGCTTTACCGCCGCCCTCAACTCCCGCAGAGCGGGCCCGATCAGGTCCTTGCCGTACACCACATCGTCGGCCAGCCGCAGGCCGTGGACCCGGTGGACCAGGTCGGCAACCTGTCCGGCCCCGATCCGGCGACCAGTTCGCGCCGTCAGCGCGGACAGCGGGTCGGTCTCGGGCAGGAAGTCGGCCACGGTCAGCACGCGCGGCGCGGGCCCAGAGGACTGAACTGCCTTGGCCGCTTCCAGCATCTCGCGGGGAACCTCCAACACCCGTGCGAGGAAGGGCAGCCACTCGCGGGGGGATCGAGTGCCGATCTCCCAGCGGGACACGTCGTTTCGCGTCGGCGGGACGCGCCCGGGAGCAGCATCGGCCAGCGCCTCGGCGAGCCGCCGCTGACTCCAACCGCGCGCCAGGCGCAGTCGCCTGACCAGTTCCCCGACCGTCTCCCGCACCAGGCCAGCTTGGCAGACACAGAGGCAGACACGCTGGCTCCTCCGCAAGGTTCACGCCAACGGGATCCTGATCAAGAGATCCGGCCCGACGAAGGGGAGCAGCATGGCCCACGAGGCGACACAGCGGCGGGAGCGCCCCGGCCCTGCATGCACGGAGTGTGTCAGGCTCCGCAAGCGTGCGCGAGCAGCCGTGCGCAGCCGTGACCGGTCCCGGTTGACCGATGTGCGGGCGATACAGGACAGCCACCGCAAGGCCGACCACGAGCAGACGCCGACGGACCGGAACGACAGTCACGCGGAGCGCATGATCGACGGATTGCGGCTGCTTCCGTGGACCGCCATGGACGGTCGCCTCTGCTACCTGAGCACCAACGGTCAGGGCTACGTCTCGACGCTCGCCGACCGCATCGAGGAGATGCAGCTCACCATGGGCGAGGACCTGTTGGAGTACGCCCGGAGCATCCTGGCCCCGGGCGAGCGGCTGCCGTCGAGCGTCGAGTACCGGTGGCTGGTCTGCCGGCTGACCGAGGCCCTGTCGGACGCGCTCAGGGTCGCGGACTCACGCGGGCAGCGCATCCCGGTGCCGCAGGAAGAGGACGGGGAAAGCTGATGGGCAAGACCACCCGCTACCGCTTCCGCGAGTACCAGGTGACCACCGTGACCGACCCCATGGCGCTGCCGACCTTCGAAGCCGTGTGCGTCACCGGAGAAGAACAGAACTGTGCCGCCGCGTCCGGCGAACTGCACACCCCCGAGGAGCTGACGCGCTGGATCGCCAGCCACTGTGCGCAGACCGGTCACCAGTCGTACGAGCAGACCACGCGCACCGTCGTCCGCGCCGAGCCCGGAGCGTGGCAGTAGGATCACGCGCGCAGCCGACGACAGCACGACTGGTCTACACCTCTGACGGCAGTAGCGACGGCAACAACCACGGACTTCAGCGCACATCCACGAACACCGACGGACCGTCAAGCCACCGCTGACCTGCGAAAAAGCAGGTAGAGAGGGGTCGCGTAGCACACGTACTATGTGCTCGCGGGGGCCACTCCGGTCCTGGTGCACAACTGCTCCACTGCGGATGAACGGGCGCATGCCAGAGCATCGGAGAATGCTGCATATTCCAGCAGGCCGGACGTTGCTACCGGCGGGTACCTCTGGGTTCAGGGGCACGGAGAGTTTGACCTGGCTTCCGATCGGCTCCATCCGTTGATCAGAGCCAACATGGGCGAGATTCCTGCTGCGGCGAGCCCTGGCGGCGGTAAGTTCTTTGGATCGCATGTCGAGGTTCAGGCGGCCACTATCATGAGGATTCTGGCCAAACAGTCGGGATCCGGGGGTTTGACTGGCCGACTGATGGTTTCAAAGCCTGGCGGGCCATGCGGTTTCTGCGCGCCAAACGTGGCAGGAATGTTGCCGGGGAGCTCATCGCTAGCGGTCCGATCTCAGCGCGGGCAAGTTTTCGGTGAGGTACCCTTCTGATGCATTCGCCAAGGCGCGGCCCAGTTGCCGCGCCTTGGCTGCTTTCCTACAGGCCACTATGCTGGCCTTATGGACATGAACGGCGATAAGTTGAATCCATGCGCGATCATCGATCTCACCGACTGGGCTGAGCTGGAGAATGCCGACGGGTCGGCCTTCCCGGTTACTCCGACTAAGCTGCACGACTTGACGTCGGGTGACTTTTCCAAAGTAACGAGTTCACTCAACCACCTGTATGACGCTCTCCTTAACGACGGAGTCGTCTACTCTGCGACCGCGCCGGCTTTCAGGTATGTCGCCGCACTTTTGGGCGACCGCGAAAGTCAAGCCGCACTCACTCCTTCATGGGATGGGGAAAAATTCCCACTCCGAGGCAAGCTCCTTTCATGGCTGGCCGATGTGGCCTTCGATGTCAGCATTGAGCAGGAGCAGCGCATTCGAGAGTGGGGGGAATATTCGCCGACCGAGCCATTTCCCGATTTCTTGAACATCAGGAGTATCTACCCGGAAGCTTTTCCGGGCGTCGCCTCATACTTTGATGACTCTGATCCGAGAGTGGTTGAGGCGGCTCTTGTCGCGGCCGTTCGATTTCTGGAGTCCCCGGCATTGGCGATGCACCGCAGGAGGTTGACTTCTTTGCTGGAGAACGTTCTAGCGCAAAGCTCCAGCGAACGGCATAGAAGTTTGGCCTCCGAGGCGTTGGCGTCTTGGGAGCAAGGGCGCATGTTGATGGAACCCCTTACCGATCCACTCCCCTCCGACGGGCGCGGGAAGGATCATCACAATTCGCACGGCAAACGGGGATCAGTTGACGAGCCGCCGTTTTAGTGGGCGTGCCCGGACTCGGCCGGCTCAGCCCACGAAGTCCCGTACCCCTTGGGACACCGCGTCGTCGCCGAGGAAGTCCTTGTGTTCCAGACACCCTGCCAGGACGTTCGTCGCGCCCGCGAGCGGGACGCTGTCGTCCGGGTTGGTGATCTCTTCGCAGTTGGACCAGAACGTCGCGTAGGAGGCCGCGCCCGGGGTCTCGTCGCCCTCGGCCAGGCCGTCCTGGACGTAGAAACCGGGGGTCATGTCGCGGCAGCCATGGTCCCACAGTGCGCAGGCCCAGGCCGTCGGCAAGGTCGTCGCGACCGACGAGCAGACGGGCGAGACCCAGGTCGGGACGGTCATGGCCGAGATCAAGGGCGAGGGCCTTAAGCACCTGGTCAAGCTCACGGCCGACACGGACGGACCTGCGGGCTCGGCCAAATCCGAGATCACGGCCACGGAAGGCCACCCCTTCTGGGTTCCGTTCATTCGCAAGTGGGGTTGGAAGACGGCTATGCGAAGATTCCGATCTTCATCATCAAGAACACGCAGATCGAATAGATGATTTGAGCATCTGGGCTGTCGAAGTTACTCGACCGGCCTGCAGGCGCTTCAGTTCGGCCGGCCGGGGTTAACTCCGGCCGGCTGCTGGATTATTTTGATGAATATTTTGGCGAGGTGCGGCTCTCTGGGGTGCACACCTTCTTATGCAATGGGGAGTCGGGATGTCTGGTTGGCGACAGGTTGGGATCTCCCTTTGGGAGATAGCGGTGGGTAGTAGGGCGGCGGTTGCCATGTTTGCGAAGACTGTGGATCAGGAGCCGTTTAGTGATCTCTCCTTTGAATATCCCGAAGATGAGGATGGGCTTGGGTTTGCGATAGTGGAGCTCTCCTCGGGAGCGCTTGTCGCCGTGATTGATGATCCGGGAAATCTGATTAAGGGTGCGGTTTTGTATCGCGTTGGGGATGTTGATGATCAAATTGTTCTCCAAGATTTCATGAATGATTTCGAGATTAGTATTTCGGATGTCAAATGGGTGTCGGGCGGTCGATGATGTGAGGCGGATGGGTGAATATGCGGTCGAGGTGCAATTCAAGTCGGTCGATGATGAGCTGGGCCCGCGTAGCTATGAAAGCAAGGGCTGCGTCACCTTCTGCGTTGTCGTTTGTGGGTAGGCGGGAAGTCCTGCTTGCTGGTATGGGATCAAGCTGCAAAATTTGGCCGGGTGTTTTTGGGTAGGGCGAGAATTCATGCTGGGTGGGGAAGGGTGCTGTAACGTCGTGCTGGCTGGAATTATGGTGAGCCGAAGGATCGCTGCGGTTGCCGATTGGTGATCTCATTTCCGTCGCCGCCTAGCTGGACATGGCCGCCACCCAAGGCCGTTGGTCCGGTTGCGAGCTGGACGACCTCATCAGGTGCGATGAGAGGCCGATCGGTTGGAAGAGGTCGTTGGGTTGCCTGGCAGGTGCTGGAGGCCGTACCTGGCAAGGGGGGTGGAATTCTGGGCTCCAGAAGCTCAGGGCCGTGCTGGATGTCGAGGTGGAGGGCGTCGCGGACTTCGCTCGTCGGCGGGGTGTCGCGGTGGAGCTCCACCGGGTCGGCGATCCTCAGACGCCGGTCTACGGCGGTTCGCTTTGAGCTGTGCGGGTTCCGTCCGGCACCGTCGTGTCGCGCTGGGTGATCGTGGTGTCACGCGGGTAGGACTGTGGCTGTCCTGACCGGGCGTTGCCGAGACATCGCAGGAGCCGCGAGTGGCCGCTTACCACGACAGTGACGGAGCCGAGCAGGTGCCGGCGCAGGACGCTCCGCCGCCGCCCGCCGAACTGGTGGCGCTGGCGCAGGCGTACGGGGTGGACACCCGGTATCCGGGGGCCGGCGGGCAGACGGTGGGGGCGCGGACGCTGGTCGCGGTGCTGGGGGCGATGGGGGTGGTGGCCGCGACGCCGCAGGAGGCGCGGGAGGCGCTGGAGCGTCACTGGGCGGAGCAGCGCGCCCGGTTGCTGCCGCCGTGCGTGGTGGTGCGGCAGGGGAGGCGGGCGGCGCTGGACGTGCCGGCGGACGCCCTGCTGCGGGTGGAGCTGGAGGACGGGGGCAGCTGGGAGCTGCCGCGGGGGCACTCGCACTGGGTGCCGGGGGACCTGCCGCCGGGGCGTCATGTGCTCACGGCGCGGAGCGGCGAACGGACGGCGCGGGCCGCGCTGATCGTCGTCCCCGAGCGGCTGCCGCAGCTGCCCGGCCGCAGCTGGGGGTTCCTCGCCCAGCTGTACTCGGTGCTGTCCGAGCGCTCCTGGGGCATGGGCGACCTCGGCGACCTGGTCGAGCTGGCCCGGTGGGCGGGGGCCGGGCTGGGCGCGGGCTTCGTGCAGATCAATCCGCTGCACCAGGCGCTGCCCGGCGCCCCCTCCGACCCGTCCCCGTACCGCCCGTCCTCGCGCCGCTTCGCGGACCCGGTGCACCTGCGGGTCGAGGAGGTCCCCGAGTACGCGTACCTGGGCGGCGGGCAGCGTGACCAGGCCGAGGAGCTGGCCCGGCGCGCCGCCCGGCTGCGCGAGGAGGTCCTCGGCCACGACGCGCTGATCGACCGGGACGCCGTCTGGCAGCTCAAGCGCGAGGCCCTGGAGCTGCTGCACGAGGTGCCGCGCGGCCCCGGCCGCCAGGCCGAGTACGAGGCGTACCTGCGCCGTGAGGGCGAGTGGCTGCGCCGGCACGCCCTGTGGAACGCCCTCGCCGAGGAGCACGGCCCGGACCGGCAGCACTGGCCGAAGGGCCTGCGTCACCCGGACGGCGCACAGGTCGAGCAGGCGGAGAAGGAGCTCACGGAGCGGGTCGAGTTCCACCGCTGGCTCGCCTGGCAGGTCGACCAGCAGCTCGCCCACGCCCAGCGGGCGGCCCGTGAGGCCGGCATGCCGGTCGGTCTGATCCACGACCTGGCCGTGGGCGTCCATCCGGACGGCGCGGACGCCTGGGCGCTGCAGGACGTGCTGGCCGACGGCATCTCGGTCGGTGCCCCGCCGGACGCCTTCAACGCCCACGGCCAGGACTGGGGCCTGCCGCCCTGGCGCCCGGACGCGCTCGCCGAGGCCGGCTACGCCCCGTTCGCGGAGCTGCTGCGGGCCACCGCCCGGCACGCCGGCGCGCTGCGGATCGACCATGTCATGGGCCTGTTCCGGCTCTGGTGGGTGCCGAAGGGCCATCCGCCGACCGAGGGCGCGTACGTGCGCTACGACGCGGAGGCGATGCTCGGGGTGCTGGCGCTGGAGGCGCACCGGGCCGGTACGGCGGTGATCGGCGAGGACCTCGGCACGGTGGAGCCGGGCGTGCGGGAGGAGCTGGCGGAGCGCGGGGTGCTGGGCACGTCCGTCCTCTGGTTCGAGCGGGACTGGCAGGCCGGCGGGGCGATCCTCGGCCCGGACCGCTGGCGGCCGGGCTGCCTGGCCACCCTCACCACCCACGACCTGCCCAGCACCGCGGCCCGGCTCTCCGGCGAGCACGTCGAGCTGCGGCGCCGGCTGGGCCTGCTGGCCCGGCCGCTGGGGGAGGAGCAGGAGCAGGCGGCGGCGGAGCTGGCGGACTGGCGGGCCGAGCTGGCCGGGCTGGGGCTGCTCGGCCCGGACGAGCCGCTGACGATGCCCGTGCTGTACCGCTTCCTGCGGGCCACCCCGGCGGAGCTGGTCGGGGTCTGGCTGCCGGACCTGGTCGGCGACCCGCGCCCGCAGAACCTGCCCGGCACCTGGGACCAGTATCCGAACTGGCGCCTGCCGGTCGCCGACGGCTCCGGCGGGCCGGTCACCCTGGAACGCCTCGCCACCGCCCCCGCCGCCGGGCTGCTGGCCCAGCTCCTCGCCCTGCCCGACTTCCCGCCCGACTCCGTCAGGCGGACCCCGGCGCGCGCCGTCCCGTAAGCGGCGGGTAAGTTGGAAACGTGGACAAGAGGAACGCTTTGCGAGCCGGCGCGGTCTGCGCAACGGTCACGCTGATGATGCTGCTGTCGTCGCCCGCCATGGCCTTCACCAGGGACGACGGTGACGACCCGGGTTCCGGCCTGAGTGTCGGTGAGACCATCGGCCTGTACGTGGTGGTCCCGCTCGTCTCCTTCGTGATCATCGCCGCTCTGGCCGCTCTGCCGTACGGCAGCAAGGCCAAGAAGAACTAACTCCTCGTAGAGGCGACCGCCGCGTCCTCCAGGACGGGCACGACGTCCACCAGGACCCGCACGACCCCGAAGGGGCGCCGGACGATCCCGTCCGGCGCCCCTTCGGGCTTATCCGCGCACCGTCAGCGGGCCCCCGCCGCACGGTCGGCGTCCTGGGCCTTGAGGGCGCGCTCGACGCCCGCCCGCGCCTCGACGACCTGGCGCCGCAGCGCCGGCGCCGGCTCGGCCGAGGCCAGCCACGCGTCCGTGGCCTCCAGGGTCGCGGCCGTCACCTGCAGGGCCGGGTACAGCCCGACGATGATCTGCTGCGAGATCTCGTGGCTGCGGCTCTCCCAGACGCCCTTGACCGCCGCGAAGTACTTCGCCGCGTACGGTGCGAGCAGCTCGCGCTGGTCGGACTGCTGGAAGCCGGCGATGACGGCCTCCTGCACATAGTTCGTCAGCTTGTCGGACTCCACCACCGACGCCCAGGCCTGCGCCTTGGCCTCGGCGGTCGGCCGGGCGGCGCGGCAGGTGGCCGCGTGCTCCTGGCCGGCCGCGGTGTTGTCCCGCTCCAGCTCGGCGGCGATGGCGGCCTCGTCGGCCCGCCCGGTGGCGGCGAGGCGCACCAGCAGGGTCCAGCGCAGCTCGGTGTCGACCGCGAGGCCCTTGATCTCGACCGAGCCGTCCAGCAGCCCGGCGAGCAGGCCCAGCTGACCGTCCGTACGGGCGACCGAGGCGAGGGCGCGGGCCCAGGCCAGCTGGTGGTCGCTGCCGGGCTCGGCGGCGCGCAGGTGCTCCTCCGCGGCGGCGGCCCAGCGGTCGAGGCCCTGCTCGCGCCACCGCGGGTCGGTGTAGGCGTCGAGGGCGAGCTTGACCTGGCGGTGCACGGACTGCACCACACCGATGTCGCTCTCGCGCCCGATGCCGGACAGCGCCAGCGCCAGGTAGTCGCGGGCGGCCAGCTCGCCGTCGCGGGTCATGTCCCAGGCGGAGGCCCAGCACAGCGCGCGCGGCAGCGAGTCGGCGAAGCCGCCGAGGTGCTCGGTGACGACGGCCAGCGAGTCCTCGTCGAGCCGGATCTTGGCGTACGAGAGGTCGTCGTCGTTCAGCAGCACGACGGCCGGGCGGTGGCGGCCGACCAGCTCCGGCACCTCGGTGCGCGGGCCGTCGACGTCCAGCTCGATCCGGTCGGTGCGCACCAGCGCGTCGCCGTTCAGCTCGTACAGGCCGATCGCGATGCGGTGCGGCCGCAGCACGGCCTCGCCCTTGGCGCCGGCGGGCAGCGCGGGGGCCTCCTGGAGCACCGCGAAGGACTCGATGTCGCCGTCGGTGTTCACCGTGATCGAGGGCCGCAGCACGTTGATGCCGGCGGTCTCCAGCCAGGCCTTGGACCAGGCCTTGAGGTCGCGGCCGCTGGCCTCCTCCAGGGCGCCGAGCAGGTCGCTGAGCCGGGTGTTGCCCCAGGCGTGGCGCTTGAAGTACGCCCGCACGCCCTGGAAGAAGGCGTCCTGGCCGACGTACGCCACCAGCTGCTTGAGCACCGAGGCGCCCTTGGCGTAGGTGATGCCGTCGAAGTTGACCTGGACGTCCTCCAGGTCGTTGATCTCCGCCATGATCGGGTGGGTGGACGGCAGCTGGTCCTGCCGGTACGCCCAGGTCTTCATCTGGTTGGCGAAGGTGGTCCAGGAGTGCGGCCACTTGGAGCCGGGGGCCTCGGCCTGGCAGACCGCCTCGGCGTAGGTCGCGAAGGACTCGTTCAGCCAGAGGTCGTTCCACCACTCCATGGTGACGAGGTCGCCGAACCACATGTGGGCGAGCTCGTGCAGGATCGTCGCGGCGCGGGCCTCGTAGGCGGCGTCGGTGACCTTGGAGCGGAACACGTACTGGTCGCGCAGGGTGACGGCACCCGCGTTCTCCATCGCGCCGGCGTTGAACTCCGGGACGAAGAGCTGGTCGTACTTGGCGAACGGGTACGGGAAGTCGAACTTCTCCTGGAAGAAGTCGAAGCCCTGCTTGGTGACCTCGAAGACGGCCTCCGGGTCCAGGAACTCGCGCAGCGAGGGCCGGCAGTAGACGCCCAGCGGCACCTTCTGCTCGCCGTTCTCGTAGGTGTCGAAGACCCCGACGTACGGGCCGGCGACGAGCGCGGTGATGTAGCTGGAGATCCGGCCGGTGGGCTCGAAGGTCCAGACCCGGGTGTCGCCCTCGCCGACCGGCTCCGGGGTCGGCGAGTTGGAGACCACGACCCAGCCGTTCGGCGCGGTCACGGTGAACGCGAACGCGGCCTTCAGGTCGGGCTGCTCGAAGTTGGCGAAGACCCGGCGGGCGTCCGGTACCTCGAACTGGGTGTACAGGTAGGTCTCGCCGTCGACCGGGTCGACGAACCGGTGCAGGCCCTCACCGGTGTTGGTGTACTCGCAGGTCGCGACGACCCGCAGCTCGTTCTCGGCCGCCAGGCCCGGCAGCGGGATGCGGCTGTCGGCGAAGCTCGCCGGGTCGAGCCGCACGCCGTTGAGGACGACCTCCTCGACGCTCGGGGCGACGAGGTCGATGAAGGTCTCCGCGCCGGGGGTGGTGGCGGTGAACCGGACCACGGTGGTGGACCGGAAGGTACCGCCTTCACGGGCCGAACCGAGGTCGAGCTCGATGTCGTACGCGTCCACGTGGAGGAGGTCGGCCCGGGTGCGGGCCTCCTCACGGGTCAGGTTTGTGCCGGGCACTCGCTGCACTCCTTTGTCAGACTGATGCTCCGAATCCTCGCACGTCCAACGGACGGGGCGGCCGAAAAATCGCGGGCGGGGCGGGCCCGGGCGATCAGCCCGTTCCCGCCCCGCCCGCGTGGCCCGCGACGAGGGGTCATGCCCCGGTCGTCACCCGGTCGTCACCCCGGTCCACCCGGTCCACCCGGTCCACCCGGGTCGTCGGCCGGTCGCCGGTCGGTCGTCGGCCCGGCGTCACTTCTTCCACTTGGTCAGCGGACCGTCGCTGGCGCTGAAGCGGCGGAACGCGTAGACCGCGGCGCCGTCGTCCGAGATCAGGTACTCGGAGCTGCTGCTGCCGATGCCCATGCTGCTCGGCATGGTCATGGTGCCGAGGTCGGACAGCGAGCCGTCGGTCGGCGAGAGCGTCACCAGCCGGGCCGGCTTGTTGTAGCCCTGGTCGACGACCGCGCGGACCTTGCCGTCCTTGTCGGTCCCGGCCACCAGGCGCATGTCGTTGCTCGTCGAGCCGGAGGTGGCCGCCCACAGCCGCTTGCCGGTGGTCAGGTCGTAGGCGTTGATGCCCGGCTTGCCGCCGCTGACCTGGACGTACAGCGTGGTGCCGCTGACCACGTTGCGGGTGAGGGCCTCGTCCTGGCCGGAGAGGCGCAGGCTGTCCGAACCGGGCTCCTTGACGGACATCTGGTTGCCCGGCTTGTTGTCCTTGTCGAACGGCAGGATGTAGTCGCCCTGCGGGCCGCTGGACATCAGCAGCACCAGCGGCTTGTCCTGGACGACCGAGTCGACCTGCTCGATGCTGCCGGTGAGGGTGATCGGGGCGCTGGTCGGCTTGCCCGTCTCGGCGTTGACGACGACCAGCTGCGACTTCGGGCCGGTGGTGCCGTAGCAGCGGTCGCTGACCGCGATCTGGACGCCGGCCGCCTTGCCGCGCACCGAGCAGTCCTTGTCGCGCGGCTGGAACTGCCAGGCCGGCTGGCCGTTGGCGATGTTCAGGGCGCCGACCATGTTGCCGCCGACGGCGACCACGTTCTCGGTGACGCTGAGGGTCGGCGAGGACATCCGGTCGGCCGAGACCTTGACGCTCCAGAGCAGCTTGCCCTGGGTCAGGTCGACGGCGCCGACGGTGGAGCAGTCGCTGTCACCGGTGTTGAAGGAGACGGCGGCGACGCCCTTGGAGTTGGCGCCGTAGGAGGCGGTGCACATCTCCTTGCTGCCGGCCGGGACGGGGATGGTCCAGGCCTCCTTGCCGTCGGTCAGGTTGTAGGCCTTGATGCCGGAACCGTCGACGCGCACGGCGAGCTTGTCGGTGCCCCAGACACCGAGCAGCTGGCTCGAGGTGTCCGCGCCGGCCGGCTTGGGGACGCTCCAGGCGACGTTGAAGCTGCCGCCCTTGGGCCCGGGGCCGGGGGTCGGGCCGTTGCTGGTCCCGCCGTTGTCGGTGGTGCCGCCGTTGTCGGCGGCGACCGGGCCCGGGGCCGGATCGGGCTCGGGCTTGGGGTCCTTGAGCAGGACGACCAGGGCGACCACGATCGAGATCGCCAGCACACCGCCGATGATCCCGCCCCACAGCATCACGGGGTTGCGCTGCTTGGGAGGGACGGGCGCGACGGGGTAGCTGTACCCGGGCTGCTGCTGCGGGTAGTTGTAGCCGCCGGTGTTGTAGGCCTGCCCGGCGTCCGGGGCGCCGTACGGGGAACCGGGGACCGGGTCGTACGGGCCGAGCGGGGCGGCGCCGGGCGGCGGCGGGGCCTGGCTGGGGAACCCGGTCGCGGTCGGCGCGTACGCCGCGTACTCCGGGTTGCCGGCGGGCGGCTGCGCGGGCGGTGCCGGCGGTTGGGCGGGCGGCGGGCCCGCGGGCGCGACCGGGCCCGGGACGGCCGCGCCGTCGAGCTGCGTCATCTGGTCCGCGACGGCGGCCGGATCCACACCGCCGCCCGGCGGGCGCCCGAACGAGACGCCCCGGTTGTCCTGCGGACCGTTGCCGGGCGTTTCGCCTGCCCCCGGCGTAGGGTGATCCCCTGCCATCTGATTCCCCGTCATGTCTGGAAGCGTCCCCTTGCCGGTGCCGTCCACGGCTCCGGTGGGACGGGTGAGAATTGGGCACCATGCTAGTGGTGTGTCGTTTTCGGCCGCCGCCAGGACGGCCGATCCCCGTCTCCGCAGGTCCAGGCCTCGCAACACCTTCACCCCCCGATCACCGCGCCCCCACGCCCGCGCCCCGGCGCTCCGGTCCGCGCCGGTCGGCCGCCGTCCGCGCCCGGGGCCCCGTCCGCCCCGGCCGGGACCACCGGCCGGGACCCCTGCCCGGGCCCCGGGCCGTACCCTTCAGGAGTTGAAGGGGACGCCCGGCGGAGGGGTCCCCGCCCTGGGAGGGTGGATCATGTCGACGGACACACCGGGCTCGCAGTCGTCGCTGCACCGGGCGAACCTGGAACGGGTGCTCCGCGCGGTGCGGATGGCCGGCTCGCTGACCCAGGCCGAGATCGCCCGCGGCACCGGACTGTCCGCGGCCACCGTGTCCAACATCGTGCGGGAGTTGAAGGAGAGCGGCACCGTCGTGGTCGCCGACACCTCCTCCGGCGGCCGCCGCGCGCGCAGCGTCTCGCTCAGCGGGGACGCCGGCATCGTGGTCGGCATCGACTTCGGCCACACCCACCTGCGCGTCGCGGTCGGCAACCTGGCCCACCGGGTGCTGGCCGAGGAGAGCGCCCCGATCGACGTCGACGTCTCCGCCCAGCAGGGCTTCGACCGCGCCGAGGCGATGGTCGAGCGACTGCTGGCGCAGGCCGGGTTCCGCCCCGACAAGGTGATCGGCGTCGGCCTCGGCGTGCCCGGCCCCATCGACGTGGAGACCGGCGCGCTCGGCTCCACCGCGATCCTGCCCGGCTGGACGGGCATCGCCCCGGGCCGGGAGCTGACCGAGCGGCTCGGCATGCCGGTGCACGTGGACAACGACGCCAACCTGGGCGCGCTCGGCGAGCTGGTCTGGGGCGCCGGCCGCGGGCTGAGCGACCTCGCCTACATCAAGGTCGCCAGCGGCGTCGGCGCCGGGCTGGTGGTGAACGGGCAGATCTACCGCGGGCCGGGCGGCACCGCGGGTGAGATCGGGCACATCACCCTGGACGAGGCCGGGCCGGTCTGCCGCTGCGGCAACCGCGGCTGCCTGGAGACCTTCGTCGGTTCCCGCTACCTGCTCTCGCTGCTCGTCCCCACCCTCGGCCCGGACCTCAGCCTGCCCCGGGTGGTCGAGCTGGCCCAGCAGGGCGACCTCGGCTGCCGCCGGGTGATCGCCGACGCGGGCCGGCAGATCGGCACCGGCGTCGCCACCCTGTGCAACCTGCTCAACCCGCGCCGGGTGATCCTCGGCGGGGACCTCGCCGAGGCCGGCGAGCTGGTGCTCGCCCCGATCCGCGACTCGGTGGCCCGCTACGCGATCCCGAGCGCCGCCCGGCAGCTCTCGGTCGTCCCCGGCACGCTCGGCGGCCGGGCCGAGGTGCTCGGGGCGCTGGCCCTGGTGATGAGCGAGATGGGGGAGTCCGGCGCGCTCGGCCGCGCCTGACGCCGCCGGTCGGCGCACCGCGGCCGGCGCACCGCGGCCGGCGCACCGCAGACGGGGGCGTCCTGAACGTCCCGTCCCGAACGTCCCGTCCCGGACGGTCGACTCCGCCCGGATAAGCATGGTCGAACGCCAGTGCGTCAATCCGGCATGACCCGCCTCCCCCGCCCGACCTCCCGGAATGGCGGTAACGAGCGGTGGCACCGGGCGCGCCGCTCGGCGTCCGGGAGGCGGACATTAGACTCGACCGGTCGGCCCCGGCCGGGACCGCCGGCGTGGCACCGGACCGGGCAGCGACGCCCGTCGGACTTTCCGTGGTCCGCGAACACTGAACGAGGAGGAACGGGTGGCCCTGCTGACCCGCATTCGGGGACCGCGCGATCTCGACCGGCTCACGCCCGGACAGCTGGCCGCACTGGCCCAGGAGATCCGGACCTTCCTGGTGACCGAGGTCTCCAAGACGGGTGGCCACCTCGGGCCCAACCTCGGCGTGGTGGAGCTGACCATCGCGCTGCACCGGGTCTTCGACTCGCCGCGCGACCGCATCCTCTTCGACACCGGCCACCAGAGCTACGTCCACAAGCTGCTCACCGGCCGCCAGGACTTCTCCCGGCTGCGGATGAAGGGCGGCCTGTCCGGCTACCCGTCCCGCACCGAGTCCGAGCACGACGTGATCGAGAACTCGCACGCCTCCACCGTCCTCTCCTACGCCGACGGCCTGGCCAAGGCCAACCAGATCCTGGGCAAGAACGACCCGGTCGTCGCCGTCATCGGTGACGGCGCGCTCACCGGCGGCATGGCCTGGGAGGCGCTGAACAACATCGCCGACGCCGAGGACCGCCCGCTCGTCATCGTCGTCAACGACAACGAGCGCTCGTACTCGCCGACCATCGGCGGCCTGGCCAACCACCTCGCCACCCTGCGCACCACCCAGGGCTACGAGCGGTTCCTGTCCTGGGGCAAGGACGCGCTCCAGCGCACCCCGGTGGTCGGCCAGCAGCTGTTCGAGACGCTGCACGGCGCCAAGAAGGGCCTCAAGGACTTCATCGCCCCGCAGGGCATGTTCGAGGACCTCGGCCTCAAGTACATCGGCCCGATCGACGGCCACGACATGACCGCCCTGGAGTCCGCGCTGACCAAGGCGCGCGGCTTCGGCGGCCCGGTGATCGTGCACTGCCTCACCGAGAAGGGCCGCGGCTACCACGCCGCCGAGAACAACGACGAGGACCGCTTCCACGCGGTCGGCAAGATCCACCCGGAGACCGGCCTGCCGATCCAGAGCGGCGGCGGGCGGAGCTGGACCTCGGTCTTCGCCGAGGAGATGGTCGCGCTCGGCCACGAGCGCGAGGACATCGTCGGCATCACCGCCGCCATGCTCCACCCGGTGGGCCTGGCCCTGTTCGCCGAGGCCTTCCCGGACCGCATCTTCGACGTCGGCATCGCCGAGCAGCACGCCGTCACCAGCGCGGCCGGCCTGGCCACCAACGGCCTGCACCCGGTGTTCGCGGTCTACGCGACCTTCCTCAACCGGGCCTTCGACCAGGTGCTGATGGACGTCGCCCTGCACAGGCTGGGCGTCACCTTCGTCCTGGACCGGGCCGGCGTCACCGGTGACGACGGGGCCTCGCACAACGGCATGTGGGACATGTCGATGCTGCAGCTCATCCCGTCCCTGCGGCTGGCCGCCCCGCGCGACGCCGAGCAGGTCCGCGCCCAGCTGCGCGAGGCCGTCGAGGTCAAGGACGCCCCGACCGTGGTCCGCTACTCCAAGGGCACGGTCGGCCCGGCCGTCCCCGCGGTCGGCCGGATCGGCGGCATGGACGTGCTGCGCGCCGCCGAGGAGCCCTCCGGCGCCCACCGCGCCGACGTGCTGATCGTCTCGGTCGGTGCGATGGCCCCCACCAGCCTGGAGGTCGCCGACCTGCTGGCCGCCCGGGGCATCACCGCCACCGTGGTGGACCCGCGCTGGGTCAAGCCGGTGGACCGGGCCCTGCCGGGCCTGGCGGCCGAGCACCGGGTGGTCGTCACCATCGAGGACAACGGCCGGGTGGGCGGCGTCGGCGCGGCCGTGGCGCAGGCGCTGCGGGACGCGGACGTGGACCTGCCGGTGCGCGACTTCGGCATCCCGCAGGAGTTCCTGGACCACGCCAGCCGGGCCGAGATCCTGGCCGAGATCGGCCTGAACGCCCCGGACATCGCCCGAAAGGTGACGGCGCTGGTCGCCAAGCTGGACGCGGCGCCGGTCGAGGCCTGACCGGAGGCCGTCCGGGCGGAGCGGCCCCCGTTCCGTTGACGACCATTTGTCGTAACTCCGTAACAGTTCGTCACGGAACAAGCTGACAATCGCACTGAAAGGCGGGACCGGCGCCATCGGCGCCGATCCCGCCCGGTAGGTTGTCATCCGTGCCGACCCCCACCCGCCTCCGCCTCACCGGACTGGCCGAGCGCCTGCCCGAGCGCGTCCGTACCCGTCTGCTGACCGGGTACTGGACCAGGCTGGTGCCGGTGCTCGCGCTGGTCGCGCTGCTCACCCACATCCCCTCCTTCGCCCGGCCCGTCTGGAGCCCGGACGAGGGCTTCCTGGCGACCCAGGCCCGGATGCTGGCGGACGGCGGCGTGCTGTACGACACCGTGGTGGACCGCAAGCCCCCGCTGCTGCCCTGGCTCTACCAGGCCTGCTTCGCGGTCTTCGGCTCCGCCTCGCTCTGGCCGCTGCGCACCCTGGCGGTGGTGGCCCACCTGGTCACGGCGATCCTGCTGGCCTCGATCGCCCGCGGCCGCTGGGGCAACCGGGCCGGGGCCGGGGCCGGACTGCTCTACCTGCTGGTCTCCATCGGGCTCTCCCCGGAGGACACCCAGGCGGCGACCTTCGAGGTCTTCATGCTGCCCGCCATGGTGGCCGCCTTCCGGTACGCCGAACGGCGCCGCTGGCTGGCCGCGGGCATCGCGGTCGCCCTGTGCTCACTGACCAAGCAGACCGGCGGCGCGGTGCTGCTGCCGGTGCTCTGGATGCTCTTCCAGGACACCCGCCGGCGCGGGGTGCGCTGGCCGCCCGCGCTGTTCAAGATCGGGTTCGGCTTCACCCTGCCGATAGCGCTGGTCGCGGTGATCCTCACCAAGCCCAAGGGCTTCCTCTTCTGGGTGGTCACCGGCAGCGGCGACTACGCCTCCTTCGGCGGCGCCTGGCTCCAGATGCTCGGCCGGGCCCTCGGCAACTCGGCCATCCTGGTCGGGGCCGGCCTGGGCTTCCTGCTCCCGGTCGGGCGCAGGCTCTGGCTCAAGTACCGCCACCGCCCGCTGCCGGTGGCCGGCGAGGAGCACGGCTCGACCACCGACCTGTGGGTCTGGCTGCTCTCCTCGGTGGTCGCGGTCAGCGTGGGCTTCCACTTCTTCGGCCACTACTACCTCCAGCTGATGCCGCCGCTGGTGCTGCTGGGCACCGGGGCGATCGCCACCTCCGCGATCCGCTGGAAGCCCGTCCTGGCGTACACCACAGTCGCCGCCACGGTGTTCTGGAGCCTGGCGCTGGCCTGGCCGGGGGAGGGCCTCAACCGCACCACCGAGGTCGCCACCGCCGTCGCCGCCCAGACCACCCCGAAGGACACCGTGCTGGTCTGGGGCATGCACCCCGAGCTGTACTGGCTGGCCGACCGCAAGCCCGCCACCCGCTACCTGACCGCGGGCTTCCTCACCAACTACAGCGGCGGCAAGGACGGCAACCAGAACGTCGGCGAGCAGTTCAGCGTCGCCAACGCCTGGCAGACCTTCGACAAGGACCTCGCCAACGGCCTGCCCGAGGTCGTGGTCGACGACTCCGGCATCGCCCCGTACCAGCCGGTCATGATCCCCCGGATGGAGAACCTGCTGGACACCCACTACGAGATGGTCGGCGTCTTCGCCGACACCGTGGTCTACCGCCTCAAGCACTGAGACGCCCGCGTCCGGGCCGGCGGGCGGCAGCGCCGTCCACACCCGTTCCGCGCGGCAACGCCGTAAACACACTTCCGCGCGGCAACGCCGTACACACCCCTTCCGACGGCGGCGCCGTGCACAGCCCACGTTCCGGCGGCGACCCCGTACACAGCCCGTGCTCGGGCGGCAACCCCGTACACACCGAGGAGCCCCGGTGACCACTGGTCACCGGGGCTCCTCCGTGTTCCGGGTACGGGCCGTGCCTAGGCGGGCACCGAGGCCACGCCGGGGGCGAGGAAGGTCTTGCCGTTCACCCGCTCCGAGACGCCCTCACGGTCCAGGTACGGGGTGATCCCGCCCAGGTGGAAGGGCCAGCCGGCACCGGTGATCATGCAGAGGTCGATGTCCTGCGCCTCGGCGACGACACCCTCCTCCAGCATCAGACCGATCTCCTGCGCCACGGCCTCCAGGGCGCGGGCGCGGACCTGCTCCTCGGTGAGCACCGAGTCGCCGAAGGACAGCAGCTCCAGCACCTCGGGGTCGAGGACCTGCTGCCCGTCCGTCCAGGTGTAGAAGCCGCGCTTGCCGGCCTTGACCACCTTGGCGAGGTTCTCGGAGACGGTGAACCGCTCCGGGAAGGCGCCGTGCAGGGTCTCCGAGACGTGCAGGGCGATGGCCGGGCCGACCAGCTCCAGCAGCACGATCGGGGACATCGGCAGGCCGAGCGGCTCGACGGCCTTCTCGACGTCGGCGATCGGGGTGCCCTCGTCGATGATGCCCTGGATCTCGCCCATGAAGCGGGTCAGGATCCGGTTCACCACGAACGCCGGGGCGTCCTTGCAGAGCACCGAGGTCTTCTTCAGCTTCTTCGACACGGCGAAGGCGGTGGCCAGCGCGGCGTCGTCGGTCCTGTCGCCGCGGACGATCTCCAGCAGCGGCAGGATCGCGACCGGGTTGAAGAAGTGGAAGCCAACGACCCGCTCGGGGTGCTTCAGCTTCGAGGCCATCTCGGTGACCGACAGCGAGGAGGTGTTGGTCGCCAGCACGCAGGTCGGCGAGACCACGTTCTCCAGGTCCGCGAAGACGGCCTGCTTGACGCCCATCTCCTCGAACACGGCCTCGATGACGAAGTCCGCGTCGCCGAAGGCGGCGGCCTTGTCCAGCGAGCCGGAGACCAGGCCCTTGAGGCGGTTGGCCTTGTCCTGGCTGATCCGGCCCTTGCCGAGCAGCTTGTCGATCTCGGCGTGGACGTAGCCGACGCCCTTGTCGACGCGCGCCTGGTCGATGTCGGTGAGGACCACCGGCACCTCCAGACGGCGGGCGAACAGCAGCGCCAGCTGCGAGGCCATCAGACCGGCGCCGACGACGCCGACCTTGGTGACCGGGCGGGCCAGCGACCTGTCCGGCGCGCCGACCGGGCGCTTGGCCCGGCGCTGCACCAGGTTGAAGGCGTAGATGCCGCTGCGCAGCTCGCCGCTCATGATGAGGTCGGCCAGGGCCGTGTCCTCGGCGTCGAAGCCGGCCTGCAGGCTCGCCTTGTCGGCGAGGTCGAAGTCCTTGGCGGCGGCGATGATGTCCAGCGCCCGGTACGCGGCCGGAGCGGCGCCGTGCACCTTGCCGTCGGCGACCATGCGGCCCCAGAGGACGGCGTCGTCCCAGGCCTTGCCGCGGTCGATCGCCTCGCGCTCGACGACGACGTCGCCCTTGAGGACCTTGGCGGCCCAGAGCAGCGACTGCTCCAGGAAGTCGGCCGGCTCGAAGATCGCGTCGGCGATCCCCAGCTCGAACACGTCCTTGCCCTTGAGCTGCTTGTTCTGGTTCATCGAGTTCTCGATGACGACCTTGACGGCCTTACCGGCACCCACCAGGTTCGGCAGGATGGTGCAGCCGCCCCAGCCGGGGACGAGGCCGAGGAAGACCTCGGGCAGCGAGAAGGCCGGGACGCCCGCCGACACCGTGCGGTAGTCGCAGTGCAGGCCGACCTCGACGCCGCCGCCCATCGCCGCGCCGTTGTAGAAGGCGAAGGTGGGGACGGGCAGCGAGGCGATCCGCTTGAAGACGTCGTGGCCGCCCTTGCCGATGGCCAGCGCGTCCGCGTGCTCCGTGAGCAGCTCGACGCCCTTGAGGTCGGCGCCGACCGCGAAGATGAACGGCTTGCCGGTGATCGCGGCACCGACGATCGTGCCCTCGGCGGCCTCGGCCTCGACCTGGTCCAGCGCCTCGTTCAGCTTGAGCAGCGAGCCCGGGCCGAAGGTGGTCGGCTTGGTGTGGTCGAAGCCGTTGTCCAGGGTGATCAGGGCCAGCCGGCCGGCCTGCAGCGGCAGGTCGAGGTGGCGGACGTGCGCGGTCGTGACGACCTCGCCCGGGAAGAGCTCGGCGCCGCGGGTCAGCAGCTCAGTGGTGTTGGCCATGGTCACTTACCACCCTCGACCTGAGACGACGTTTCCGCTCCGCTCCAATGCGGGTTCTCCCAGATGATCGTGCCGCCCATGCCGAAGCCGATGCACATCGTGGTGAGGCCGTAGCGGACCTCCGGGCGCTGCTCGAAGCGGCGGGCCAGCTGGTTCATCAGGCGCACGCCGGAGGAGGCCAGCGGGTGGCCGAAGGCGATCGCGCCGCCGTACGGGTTGACCCGCTCGTCGTCGTCCGCGATGCCGAAGTGGTCCAGGAAGGCCAGGACCTGGACGGCGAAGGCCTCGTTGACCTCGAAGGCCTGGATGTCGTCGATGGTCAGACCGGCCTTGGCCAGCGCCTTCTCGGTGGCCGGCACCGGGCCGACACCCATGACCTCGGGCTCGACGCCCGCGAAGGCGAACGAGACCAGGCGCATCTTCACCGGGAGGCCGAGCTCCTCGGCGACGTCCTCGGCGGCCAGCAGCGAGGCGGTGGCGCCGTCGTTCAGACCGGCCGAGTTGCCCGCGGTGATGTTGCCGTGCGGGCGGAACGGGGTCTTGAGGCCCGCCAGGTTCTCCATCGTGGTGCCCGGGCGCATCGGCTCGTCCACGGTGGCCAGGCCCCAGCCGGTCTCGCCGACCTCGGGCTTGGTGTTGCGGATCGTGATCGGCACCAGGTCGGGCTGGATGTCGCCGTTGGCGTACGCCTTGGCGGCCTTCTCCTGCGAGCGCACGGCGTAGGCGTCGCAGCGCTCCTTGGTCAGGTGCGGGAACCGGTCGTGCAGGTTCTCCGCGGTCATGCCCATGAACAGGGCGGACTCGTCGACCAGCTTCTCGGAGACGAAGCGCGGGTTCGGGTCGACGCCCTCGCCCATGGGGTGGCGGCCCATGTGCTCGACGCCGCCGGCCACGACCACGTCGTACGCGCCGAAGGCGATGCCGCCCGCGGTGGCGGTCACGGCGGTCAGCGCGCCGGCGCACATGCGGTCGATCGAGTAGCCGGGCACGGACTTCGGCAGGCCGGACAGCAGGGCGGCGGTGCGCCCGATGGTCAGACCCTGGTCGCCGATCTGCGTGGTGGCCGCGACGGCGACCTCGTCGATGCGCTCGACGGGCAGGTTCGGGTTACGGCGCACGAGCTCCCGGATGCACTTGACGACCAGGTCGTCGGCGCGCGTCTCGTGGTAGATGCCCTTCGGGCCGGCCTTGCCGAACGGGGTGCGGACGCCATCGACGAAGACGACGTCCCTCGCGGTACGAGGCACGGGGGCTCTCCTCCCAGGGACCAACATTTAGGTGGGCGGGCTGCCGCCGTCGAAGACCCGAGCGGCGCCGCATCACGGCCATGCTACCCGCCGGTAACCAACCTGCCCAGGCCCCTCGGAGGGATCTGACCATGTGTCTCCCGACACGTTCCCCGGCCGTCCGACCAGGAGCGCCGGTTCCCGGGGACGACGAAGGGGATGTCGCCCGTACGGACGACATCCCCTTCCCGTGTTGCCGGATCGGCCCGGACCGCGACCGGCCCCGCGCGGCCGTCGGCCGTCGGCCCCGGGCCCCGACCGGCTCCGCGCCGTGATCAGTCCTGGGCGACGACCGCCGCGGCGAAGGCGGCGGCCACCGCCGGCGCCACCAGGTCCACCTGCCACTGCCGGGCGCCGAGCCCGCGCAGTGCGGCGGCCACGCCCTCCGGGCCCGGGTCGGCCGGCGGCTGCCAGGAGACCCGCCGGACCAGGTCCGGGGTGATCAGGTTCTCGGCCGGCAGGTGGTGGCGCTCGGCCAGCTCGCTGATCGCGCTGCGCGCGCCGGAGAGCCGGGCGGCGGCCACCGGGTCCTTCTCGGCCCAGGCCCGCGGCGGCGGCGGTCCCTCGTGCGGCGCGGTGGCCGGCGGCAGCAGGTTCTCCGGGATCTCCCGGCCGCGCTGCACGGCCGCCAGCCACTGCTCCAGCTGGCGCCGGTGCACCCGGGGGCCGAAGCCCTGGACGGCCTGCAGGGAGGCGATGTTCAGCGGCATGGCCAGTGCGGCGTTGACGATCGCCGCGTCCGCGAGCACCCGGCCGGGGGAGACGTCGCGGTCCTGCGCCATCCGGTCGCGGGCGAGCCACATCTCGCGCACCACGGCCAGCTGACGGCGGCGGCGGACCTTGTGCAGCTGGGAGGTGCGGCGCCACGGGTCGGTGCGCGGGGCCGGGCGGGGCGCGGCGGCGATCGAGGCGAACTCCTCCATCGCCCAGCCGAGCTTGCCCTGGGCGTCCAGCTCCCGTTCGAGTGCGTCGCGCAGCTCGACCAGCACCTCGACGTCCAGAGCGGCGTAGCGCAGCCACGGCTCGGGCAGCGGGCGGGTGGACCAGTCGACCGCGGAGTGCTCCTTGGCGAGGCTCAGCCCGAGCACGTTCTCGGTCATCGGCCCGAGGCCGACCCGGGCGAAGCCGGCGATCCGCCCGGCCAGCTCGGTGTCGAAGAGGCGCCGGGGTCTCATGCCGACCTCGGCGAGGCAGGGCAGGTCCTGGCTGGCCGCGTGGACCACCCATTCGGCGTCCTCGACGGCCCGGCCGAGCGCACTGAGGTCCGGGCAGGCGATCGGGTCGATCAGGGCGGAGCCGGAACCCTCGCGGCGCAGCTGGATGAGGTAGGCGCGCTGCCCGTAGCGGTAGCCGGAGGCCCGTTCGGCATCGACGGCCACCGGTCCGGTGCCCCCGGCGAAGGCGGCGACGACGGCGGCCAGCGCCCGGTCGTCCGCCACCACGGGTGGGATCCCGTCCTTCGGTTCGAGGAGCGGGACCGGGGCTGCTTCTTCTGGGATGGCTGCTACGGCGTCGGTCACCCCCCAAGGGTACGACGGTCCTCACGGCCGGGAGTGTTGTCGGACTGGTCAGACTGTTGATCGCCGAGGGATCGCGGGGCGGGCGGCACAGGACCGCGCGGGGGCCGTACGGGGCTTCGCGGGGGCGCCGTGGGGGTGACACGGGGGGACGGTGCGAAGGCCCGGCCGCCCGCCCGTCCCCGGGCGGGCGGCGCGCGCCGGGAGGCCGGGGGCCGCACGGCGGCGGCCGAGGAGGAACGTTCCTCCTCGGCCGCCGCAGCGGTCCGGAGCGCCCGGCTCAGTGGATGATGCCGGTGCGCAGCGCGACCGCGACCATTCCGGCGCGGTCGCCGGTGCCCAGCTTGCGGGCGATCCGGGCGAGGTGGCTCTTGACGGTGAGCGCCGACAGGCCCATCGCCACGCCGATCGCCTTGTTGGACTGTCCCTCGGCGACCAGTCGCAGCACCTCGACCTCGCGGCCGGAGAGCTCGCGGTAGGCGGCCTGCTGCGCGCCCGGCGCGCCCGGCGCACCGGGCGCTCCGGGGGCGCCCGGAGCACCGGCCGCGCCCGGCATGCCAGGCATCCCGGGGCGGCGCATCCGGCCGGCCAGCCCGGCGGCGCCAAGCGGCATCCCGGGGCGGCCCGGCATCGCGACGTTCGTCCGGGTACCGGTCACCACGTATCCCTTGACACCGCCGGCCAGCGCGCTGCGGACCGCGCCGATGTCGTCGGCGGCGGACAGTGCCAGGCCGTTGGGCCAGCCCGCGGCGCGGGTCTCGGCGAGGATGGTCAGCCCGGAGCCGTCCGGGAGGTGCACGTCGGCGACGCAGATGTCGCGGGGTGTGGAGACCCGGGGGCGGGCCTCGGCGATGGAGGACACCTCGATCACGTCGCGGACGCCGAGTGCCCACAGATGGCGGGTGACGGTGTTTCGGACACGGGGATCGGCGATGACCACCATGGCGGTGGGCTTGGTCGGCCGGTAGGCGACCACGTTTGCGGGGTGCTCAAGAAGGACCGACACCAGGCCTCCTGCGGGGAGTGGCGGACGGAACCCCGATGGGGGCGGTCGGAGTGTTCCGCGTTCGGAAAGGGTCACAGTCTGCTTCGGCAGCAACCGTGCCCGGCTTTAGCGAAAGATCACGATCTAGTGAGTAACAATACGGACAAATCGCGCAAATGATTGATGCGACATGCCCGGTATTCGCACAAAATCGATCAGATTCGGTGTCGATCGGTCGGTGTCGACCGGTGAATTGACGAAGAGCGGGTCCGAAGTCACACTCCGTCAGCCCTGGGGGTGGCGTCCGGCCCCCGGGCGCCGTCGGGCCCGCACACCACCCGTCAGTGCGACCGGGGGCGTCGCCGGGCCGGCATCGGGACCACTCCACCGAGTGAAGGAACCTCGGCGGGCCCCTGCGGGGCCGGGGCGGTCGGCGGCAGGCCGGCGCTGACGCACAGCAGGTCCGCCCAGGCCGCCAGGTGCCGCTCGAAGCGGCCGTCGGCAGGGGTCCAGGAGGCCCGGATCTCGATCTCGGTCGAGGACGGGCGGTCCGCCAGGCCGCCGAAGTACTGGGAGGAGGCCAGGCTCACCGTGCCGGACGGCTCCGCGTACCCGGCGCCGTTCGCCTGCAGGGTGTCCAGCAGCCAGGACCAGCCGACCTCGGAGACCATCGGGTCGCCCGCCATCTCCGGCTCCAGCTCGGCCCGGGTCATCGTGACCACCCGGAACTCGCCGTTCCAGGCCTCCTGCCCGGCCGGGTCGTACAGCAGCACCAGCCGGCCGTCCGCCAGCTCCTCGCCGTCGATCTCGACCGAGGCGGTCACCGCGAACGAGTACGGGGCGAGCCGGCGCGGCGCCGGCGCGGGGGAGAGCTGCACCTCGGGCCGCAGCCGGGCCCCGTCCAGGGCCGCCACGGCCGCCCGGAACTCGCTCGGCACCCCCTCGTGCCCCGCTCCGCCACCTGCTCCGCCACCCTGTGCGGGGTGCCCTCCGACCGCTGCCATGCCCCGAAGACTAGGTCGAAGAACGGGGTTATCGCCGCAACTTCTCTCCCAGCGGCGTGCCGGAACGGCAAACCCGGACAGATCTTGGAGGAACCGACGAGACCGGCCGGGAAACCGGGCCCGGCACGCGTGCGAAGATTTGACGCGTGAGCGAGACAACGGCAGACACCACGGCGCCCACCCACGGCGGCCAGACCACCCCCCGGCGTCGCGGCGCCGCGCACGACTCCGCGTTCCTGCGCGCCTGCCGGCACGAGCCCGTGCCGCACACGCCGGTGTGGTTCATGCGCCAGGCCGGCCGCTCGCTGCCCGAGTACCTGAAGGTCCGCGAGGGCATCCCCATGCTGGAGTCCTGCATGCGGCCCGAGCTGGTCAAGGAGATCACCCTCCAGCCGGTGCGCCGGCACAAGGTGGACGCGGCGATCTTCTTCAGCGACATCGTGGTGCCGCTCAAGGCCGTCGGCATCGACGTCGACATCAAGCCCGGCATCGGCCCCGTCATCGCCGACCCGATCCGCACCGTCGAGGACCTGAAGCGGCTGCGCCCGCTGGAGCCGGACGACGTCCCCTACATCACCGAGGCCGTCGGCCTGCTGGTGGACGAGCTCGGCGAGACCCCGCTGATCGGCTTCGCCGGGGCGCCGTACACGCTGGCCAGCTACCTGATCGAGGGCGGGCCGTCCAAGAACCACGAGAACACCAAGGCCATGATGTACGGGCAGCCCGAGCTGTGGGCCGCCCTGGTGGACCGGCTCGCGGACATCACCTCGGCCTTCCTCAAGGTCCAGATCGAGGCCGGCGCCTCGGCCGTCCAGCTGTTCGACTCCTGGGTCGGCGCGCTCGCGCCGGACGACTACCGCCGCTCGGTGATGCCGTCCAGCACCAAGGTCTTCGACGCCGTCGCCGAGTACGGCGTGCCGCGGATCCACTTCGGTGTCGGCACCGGCGAACTGCTCGGCCTGATGGGCCAGGCCGGCGCGGACATCGTCGGCGTCGACTGGCGGGTGCCGCTGAACGTCGCCGCCGAGCGGGTCGGCCCGGGCAAGGGCCTGCAGGGCAACCTCGACCCGGCGGTGCTGTACGCGCCCACCGCGGTGGTGGAGACCAAGGCCGCCGAGGTGCTGCGGGCCGCCGAGGCGCTCGGCACCAGCGGCCACATCTTCAACCTCGGCCACGGCGTGCTGCCGTCCATGGACCCGGACGCGCTCAGCCGCCTCGTCGCCTTCGTCCACGAGGCCAGCGCGCGCTGACCTCCCGGTGGCGGGCCCCTGCCGCTCCGGGGCCCGCTACCCGGCCGTGACCTCGATCCCGGCCCGGCGCAGCAGCGCCGCCGTCACCCCGTCGCCGGGGCGCAGCTCCCCGGTGAACGACCCGTCGTACACCTGCCCGCAGCCGCAGGACGGGCTGCGCGCCATCAGCACCGCCCGCCGGGCCCCCGCCTCCTCGGCGGCGGCGAGCGCCGCCCGGGCGCCGGCCAGGAACTCCGCGGTGCAGTCCGCCCCGGTCGCGTCCACCACCCGGGCCCGCCCGTCCAGCACGTCCGCGCCGTCCCCGCCCACGATCTCCGCCGGCGGCCGCGGCGTCGGCAACCCGCCCGCCCCCTCCGGGCACACCACCACGGCCCGCCCCCGCTCGACCAGCCGCACGGCGTCGTCGGAGGTCTTCGCCCGCCCGTCGTACCGACAGGGGATCCCGGCCAGACACGCACTCACCATGATCGGTTCCATGCGAAGCAGCCTACGGGACATGGCATTTCCGATGATGTGACACCCATGGACGAGCTGCCGGAATGGATGAGTCCGCCGCGGGCCGAGGGCTGGTACGCCGAGGACCTCGACCACCTGCCCGACGCGCCCAAGCACATCGAGCTGATCGACGGCGCACTGGTCTTCCGGGGCCGGAGCACCGCGATCGCGGCGTCAAGTTCCGCAAGTACGCCGAGGCCGGAATCCCGCACTACTGGATCGTCGAGGAGGAGGACGACGGCCTGCCGGTCGTGCACGTCTACGAGCTGGACCAGGTGACCGCTTCGTACGCACCCGCCGGAATCCTCCGCGGCAGACTGGAACGCCCGGTGCCGTTCCCGATCGCGATCGACCTCCGGCGTGCAGGGGATTGAGGGTCCGGCGTAAAGACCTGCGAGACTGCGGGGCATGTCGGATGCACAGGTCGTCGTCGTCGGTGGTGGGATCGCGGGGCTGGCCGCGGCCGCTTTCCTGAGCGGTGCCGCCGGGGGGGCCGCGCGGGCGCGGGTCACGCTGCTGGAGGCGTCCGGGCGGATCGGCGGGAAGCTGTGGGGCGGAGAGGTCGGTGGGGTCCGGGTGGACCTCGGGGCCGAGTCGGTGCTGGCCCGGCGGCCGGAGGCGGTGGACCTGGCACGGGCGGTCGGGCTCGGCGAGGAGCTGGAGCCGCCGACCACCGCGAAGGCCGCGATCTGGACCCGCGGCGCGCTGCGGCCGCTGCCCGGCGGGCAGGTGATGGGCGTCCCCGGTGACCTGGAGGCGCTGGCCGCCTCCGGCGTGCTGACCGACGAGGGGCTGGAGCGGGCCCGGAACGAGCGGCCCGGCGAGATCGGCGAGGACGTCGCGATCGGCCGCTACGTCGCCGACCGGCTGGGCCAGGAGGTCGTGGACCGGCTGGTCGAGCCGCTGCTCGGCGGCGTCTACGCCGGCCGCGCCGAGGAGATCTCGCTGCGCGCCGCCGTCCCGCAGCTGCTGTCGATCGCGCGCGGCGGCGGCTCGCTGGTCGAGGGGGTGCACGAGCTGGCCTCCCGGCCGAAGGTGGCCGGCACCCCGGTGTTCCAGGGCCTGCGCGGCGGCCTCGGCACCCTGCCCGGCGCGGTCGCCGCGGCCTGCGTCAAGGCGGGGGTGGACCTGCGCACCGACGCCCCGGTGGACGAGCTGCGCCGCACCCCCGACGGCTGGCGGGTGGTGGCCGGCGGCGAGGTGCTGCACGCGGACGCCGTGGTGCTGGCCGTCCCGGCCCCCGTCGCGGCCCGACTGCTGCGCGAGGACGTCCCGGCGGCCGCCACCGACCTGGACGCCGTCGAGTACGCGGGCATGGCCCTGGTGACCCTGGCCTTCCGCCGCGCCGACCTGGCCGAGCCGCCCGGCGGCAGCGGCTTCCTGGTGCCGCCGGTGGACGGGCGGCGGATCAAGGCCTCGACCTTCTCCTCCAACAAGTGGGGCTGGCTGGAGCGTTCCGCGCCGGACGCGTTCCTGCTGCGCACCTCGCTGGGCCGGTACCGCGAGGAGGAGGCGCTGGGGCTGCCGGACGAGGAGCTGGTGGCGCGCTCGCTGGCGGACCTGGAGGAGGCGATCGGGCTGACCGCCCGGCCGTACGACACCTTCGTCTCCCGCTTCACGGCCGGTCTGCCGCAGTACCCGGTGGGGCACCTGGACCGGGTGGCCCGGGTGCGGGCCCAGGTGGCGCGGGTGGGCGCGCTGGCGCTGTGCGGCGCCGCGTACGACGGGGTGGGCATTCCGGCGTGCATCGGTTCGGCGGCCGCCGCGGCGGCCGCCGTCGACAGACTGTTGACCCCGGCGACCGGGGAAGGCTCCACGGAGAGGACAATGGGCGCATGACTGAGAGCGTTGAGCGGGAGCAGCAGCCCGAGAAGAAGAAGGCGCGCGACCTGAACCAGGTCATCCGCTACACGATGTGGTCGGTGTTCAAGCTCAAGGGCGCCCTGCCCGAGGACCGCACCGCGCTGGCCGCCGAGGTGGACGAGCTGTTCGCCCAGCTGGCCGCCAAGGACGTGACCGTGCGCGGCACGTACGACGTCTCCGGTCTGCGCGCGGACGCCGACATCCTGGTCTGGTGGCACGCCGCCGACTCGGACGACCTCCAGGAGGCGTACAACCGCTTCCGCCGCACCGGCCTCGGCCGGCTGCTGGAGCCGGTCTGGTCGAACATGGCGCTGCACCGCCCGGCCGAGTTCAACAAGTCGCACATCCCGGCCTTCCTGGCCGACGAGCGCCCGCGCGACTACGTCTGCGTGTACCCGTTCGTCCGCTCCTACGAGTGGTACCTGCTGCCGGACGCCGAGCGGCGCGCGATGCTCGCCGAGCACGGCCAGATGGCGCGCGGCTACCCGGACGTGCGGGCCAACACGGTGGCCTCGTTCGCGCTCGGCGACTACGAGTGGCTGCTCGCCTTCGAAGCGGACGAGCTGCACCGGATCGTCGACCTGATGCGCGATCTGCGCCCCTCCCGGGCCCGGCTGCACGTCCGCGAGGAGGTGCCGTTCTTCACCGGTCGGCGCAAGCCGGTCAGCGAGCTGCTGAACGGCCTGGTCTGACGGTTCCCGCGGTTCCTCCCGGAGGCCGGTTCCCCGACGGGGAGCCGGCCTCCGGCGTCGCTACGGGCGCGGCCCGGCGAACTCGCGCAGCACGGAGGTGTAGTGGTCGCCGAGGTCGACCCGGGTGACGTCCTCGAAACGGAACTTCGTCGGCTCCGGGTACCAGCGCGCCTCGGGGTCGACCTCGTGCAGCCGCAGCGAGGCGGGCCGCAGCGCGGTGACCGTACCGACCCAGCAGGCGCCGGGGTCGCGGCGCTCGGTGTGCAGGGCGATCAGACCGTACTCGGCGCAGGCGGCGGTGAGCAGGCCGGGCAGGTCGTCCAGCGGCAGGTCGGTGCCGGGCGGGCGGACCGGCCACAGACCGCGGCGGCGCAGCACCCGTACGGTCAGGCTCTCGGGGCCGCCCCGGTCGCGGACCTTGTGCAGGTCGGCGGTGCGGACGGCGCTCCAGCCGTCGAGGCGGTGGTCGGTGCAGGTGGCGAGCAGGGTCCAGACCGGGCCGGTGCCGAGGACGAAGCCCTCCAGCCGGTCCGCGCCCGGGATGGAGCGGCGCAGCCGGACCGGGCGGCCCTCGAAGCGGGCGCGCTCCAGCGTCGCGAGGCCCTTCCGGCCGAGGGCCGGCGAGTCCGGGGCGCGGTCGGCGGGGCCCCGCTCGGCGGGGTCGGGTGTGTCCATGGGTGGGAGTCTGCCCTGGTCGCAGCGGTCGGTGCAGCCGGTTTTCAGGTCCGGTGCGGGCGCAGGGCGGCGCGGAGCCGGGCGTCGGGCAGGACGGCCGGGCCGTTCATGGCGACGGCGGTGAGCAGTTCGCGCTCCTCGTCGTCGGCCAGGCCGCGCTGGCGGGTCGGACGGACCTCGCGCAGGACCTCCTGGCCGATCGGGGAGGCCCAGCGGGTGTACGGGTAGACGTCCACCCGGGCCATCAGCAGGGTGCCCGAGGTGAGCGCCACCGGCAGGGAGAACCAGGCGAGCGGGGCGAGGGTGTCACCCCCGGTGAAGCCGCCGAGGGCCAGCGAGGCGGCCAGCAGGACCAGCGTCAGCAGCAGCGCGTGCCGGACCTGCCGGACCACCACCACGGTGTTGCGCTGCACCAGGGCCGGGGTGGCCAGGCCCGCCAGGGTGAGCCGGGCGCCGATCTCCAGCACGGTGGGGTGCTCGGCCATCGCCCGGCGCAGCTCGTCGGTCCGGCACTGGACCTCGGGGCCGACGGTGGCGATGACCGCCCGCTCCAGGCGGCTGCGGCCCCTGGGGTCGACCACGGTGGTCCAGCCGGTGTGCGCCAGGTGCAGCCGCCCGCGGCCGGTCATCAGGACGAGGGCGAGTTCGACCACCCGGTCCGGGCCGCCGGCCAGGTAGGCGGTCTCGTACAGGCCGATGCCGACGGCTTCGGGGGGCCGCAGGCCGGCCTGGTCGGCCAGGGCGTCGGCGGTGGCGGTCATCCGGACCAGTCGGAGGCAGGACAGGACCGCCGCGACACAGGCCGGTATGAGGAACAGCAACCACATGGGCTTGTTGTATGCCTGCGTCGACGGCGGGCGGAACGTCTTCCCGGTCCGCGATACCGAACTGTGACGTCCGGCGGCGCGCCCGGAGGGTCTCAGGAGCCGCAGCCGCCGCCACAGCTCGACCCGCAGCTGGAGGAGGACGAGGATCCGCAGCTGGAGGAGGACCCGCAGCTCGACGAGGAGGAGCCGCAGCTCGACGAGGAGGAGCCGCAGCTGGACGAGCCGCAGCCGGAGCCGGAGGAACCGGAGTCGGAGGACCCGCACCAGGCCGCGGAGCCGCCGTCGGTGCCGGAGGAACCGGAGGAGCACGAGGAGGCCGACGACGAGGACGAGGACGACGAGGACGACGAGGAGGCGTTCGCGGCGACCGCCTGCCGTACGGCCTCCTCCTCGGCCGACGCGGTCAGCATCGCGGCCTCCAGCTCCGGGTTGTCCAGCCCGGCGGCGGCCAGGCCGCCGAGCGCGAGCGCGCCCAGCAGCGCGCCGCCGGCCAGCCGGGGCGGCATCCCGGCGTTGGGCTTCCACGGGGTGCCCTGCATCAGGGAGAGCTGGCGCTGCCCGGCCGGGGTGATCCGGCCCTTGACCGGCGCGGTGGCGAGCAGCGCGGTGAGGCCCCCGAACAGCAGGAGGCCCGGGACCCAGAGGTTCGGGCGGTCGTGGCCGGCGGCGCCGTCGTCGAGCAGCAGGGAGGCCACCGCGGAGGCCACCACGAGCAGCAGCGCGAGCCAGAGCAGCCGACGGGCGGTGCGGGCCCGCCGCAGCCGCTCGGGGCGGCGCAGCAGGCCGCGGTCGGCGAGCCGGTCACCGATCTCCTGGACGGCGGCGGAGCGCATCACGGTGTGGCGCAGCGAGCCGAGTTGACGGCTGCCGGTCGGACCGACCGCGTCCTGGACCGCCTGGTCGACGGCGTCGTACGGCTTGGAGCCGGTGAGCGTGACCAGACCGGAGCGGCTGATCACGACCTGCTCGCTCATGTGCATCCGGACCACGGCGGTGTCGAACACCCGCCCCGGCCCGCCGGACAGGAACGCGGTGTCGAGCAGCGGCAGACCGCGGCCGGGCAGGCCCTTGGCGTAGCGGACCCGGCCGATGTGCTGCCGGGTCCGGGCGGCGTACAGGGCGGCGGCCGCCAGCAGGACGGCCGGGACGATGAAGTAGCTGTTGTGCCACATGGGCTGTTCCCCCGAGGTGGTGACAGTGCGTCAGGATCAGGTGTCGCCGGGTTCGCCGGCGGCCCGGCCGCCGGCTAGCGGCGCGGGGCCGGGCGCAGGGCCCGGCGCAGGCGCGCGAGCGGGCCCGGTGGCCGTACGGGTGCCGGGTGGAGCCACTGCTCCAGGGCCCGGCGGTGGTCGTCGGCGAGCGGGCCGCCGTCGGTGAGCACCCACTGCGCGAAGGCCCGGGCGTCGGCCCGGTAGCCGCCGGTCTGCGGGTGGGAGCGGGCGTAGCCGAGGAAGAGCGGCCCGTACTGCGCCCCGAGCGCCCGGGGCAGGTCCGGGGCGACCTTGGCGGTGGTGTCCCGCCGCTTGGCGGCCAGGCCGGTGGACTGGGCGCGGACCTGCCGCTCGTCGAAGCCGGGCGGGACGGGCCCGCCGGCCACCAGGGCGGCCAGCAGCTCCTCCTGGCGCCGGGCCAGGCGCCGCCGGGCGGCGGCGAGGTCCTGCTCGGCGGGGCCCTGCTCGGCGAGGTCCTGCTCGGCGGGGCCCGGGCCGGCGGGGTCGTGGTCGGTGGTGAGACGCGGGTCGGTGTTCTCCCGCGCCGTTCTGGTCAGGTCGCTCATCGCCGGGTGCTCCCCTCCAGCACCCGGCGGATGGCGTCCAGTTCACCGGCCAGTTCGCTGGGCGGCGGGAAGTTGGCGTCCCGCTCCAGCAGCACCCCGGGCGGGGCGACCCGCGCGCAGAGTTCGGCCAGCACCTCCAGCACCGGTTCGGTGACGGGGTGGGCGTGGGTGTCGTGCCAGACGCCGTCGACCAGGGTGCCGCCCGCGACGTGGACGTAGGCGAGCGCCTCCAGCGGCAGGCGGTCGAGCTCGGCGGCCGGGTCGATGCCGAGGTTGACCCGGTTGGTGTGCAGGTTGGCGACGTCGATCAGGAGCCGGACGCCGGTGCGCTCGACGAGCTCGGCGAGGAACTGGCCCTCGGTGAACTCGTCGTCCGGCCAGGCGAGCTGGGCGGCGATGTTCTCCAGGGCGAGCGGCACCGGCAGGTGGTCCTGGGCGATCCGGACGTTCTCGGCGATCACCCGCAGCGAGTCCCGGGTCCGGGGGACGGGCAGCAGGTGTCCGGCCTCCAGACCACCGGCCCGGACGAACGCCAGGTGCTCGCTGACCAGCGGGGAGTCGAGTGCCAGCGCGGCCTCGGCGAGCCGGTCGAGGCGGCCGGGGTCGGGCAGGTCGGCGCCGCCGAGGCCGAGGCCGACGCCGTGCGGGACGACGGTGACGCCGCGTCCGCGCAGCACGGTCAGGGACTCGGGCAGGTGGTCGGCGCAGATGTTCTCGGCGACCACCTCGACCCAGTCCAGGCCGGTCCGGCTCTCGACCACGGTGTCGATCTCGCTGCGCCAGCCGAGGCCGACGCCCAGACGGGGCGCGGCCTCCCGGCGCGCGGTTCCCAGGGGTGCGGCTCCTCGGCTCGCGGTGGCGGAGGCAGGCAGTTCCAGGGCAGGGGAAATCATCGGTTCGCCCCCTTCGGAGGGCCGGGTGGGAGGGCCGTCGAGCGGTGCGGGCGTCGTCGCCGGAACCGCGCGGCCGTGCTGCTGAGAATGTCCCCGGGCGGGGTGGCTGCCAAGCCTCGCCCGGTCTTCTCAGAGCATTATTTGAGCATGTCGTGCCGGCCGTGAGGGACTTTGGTCCCGAGCCCGGGCCGTCCGCGCAGGTGGGGCGCCCTTCCGGCGGGAAAACCGGAGGCGCCGGACGGGCCTGCGGGCTAGCGTGGGAATCCATGACTTCCTCGAATTCCTCCTCCGTGACGATCCGTGACTTCCACCCCGAGGACGCCGTGGCCGTGGCCGCGGCCCACCGGGCCGGGCGCGAACACCTGGTGCTCTCCGCCGAGACGCTGGTCTGGTTGAACGCCCAGCCCAGCCCCGAGGAGCACTTCCGCACCTTCGTCGCCGAACTGGACGGCCGGGTGGTCGGCGCGGTGCGCTGCGGGGTGGTGCTCGGGACGACGACCACGGGTGTCGGCTACGCCAACGGCAGCGTGCTGCCGGAGTACCGGCGGCGCGGCGCGGCCACCGCCCTGCTGGCCGCGGCCGAGCGGCACCTGACCGGGCACGGCGTGACGGAGCTGCACACCTGGCTGGACGACGAGCCCGCCTCGCAGGTCTTCGCCACCGCCCGGGGCTACCGGATCGGGCGCACCATGCAGTTCGCCGGACGGGACCTCGCGCTGCCGCTGCCGCCCGCTCCCGTACGGCCGGCCGGTGTCGAGGTGCGCCCGGCCGCCGACTGGGCGGACGACCCGTACCCGGTGTTCCTGGTCGAGGCGGACGCGATCCCGGACGAGCCCGGCAGCGAGGTGCCGATGGACGCCCTCACGTACGAGGACTGGCTGCGCAACGACTGGGCCAGGCCGGACCGGGACGCGGCGCTGAGCGTCGTCGCCGTGGTGGACGGCCGGCCGGCCGCCTTCAGCATGGCGCAGACCGACGGCGTGGACCGCTACTGGTCCGCGTTCACCGCCTGCCGCCGGGAGTTCCGCGGCCGGGGGCTGAGCAAGCTGGCCAAGCTGGAGTCGCTGCGGCTCGCCGCGGCGGCCGGCTACCGGCACGCGTACACCAGCAACGACACGACCAACGGGCCGATGCTGGCGATCAACGCCTGGCTCGGCTACGAACGCTGTGCGGGGGAGCGCAAGGGGATCAAGCAGCTGGAGCGGTCGGCGGAGCAGGAGATCTGACGCTCCCCCGGACCGATCCCCGGCCCGGCCCGGACCGATCCCCGGCCCGGCCCGGACCGATCCCCGGCCCGGCCCGGACCGATCCCCGGCCCGGTACGGACCCAACCGGGGCCCGGTACGGGCCACTTCGGCCAGATGTGGTCCAGACCACGTGGGACGAATCGGGACAGCTCGGGTTTCTTCGGGCGCGAAGTGGCTTGAACTGTAATGGTTTTGCTCCACTCCTGTCACGACATGGGCATAATCGCGCACATGACGATCAGCCGTGCGAACGTGAGCGCGATTGCCGAGGACCTGTACGTGTGGCTCCCGCCGAAGCGGGGCTGGGGCCTGGCCAACTGCGGGCTGCTGGCCTCGGAGGCCACCGCGCTCTGGATCGACACGCCGTACGACCCCTCGATGGCCGGGGAGTTCCTCGCCGCGAGCCGGCGGCTGCTGCCGGACGGGGTCGGGATCGACCGAGTGGTCGTCACCCACGCCAACGGGGACCACCTGTGGGGCGCCGGGGTGCTGCCGGACGCCGAGGTGATCGCCACCCGCGAGGCGCTGGAACACATCCACTGGGAGCCCACCCCGCAGCAGCAGCACGCGCTGGTCGTCAACAGCGACCCGCAGTCGCCGCTCGGCGGCTACCTGAGGGAGCACTTCGGGCAGTTCGACTGGTCCGGCACCGCGCCGGTGCGCCCCGACACCGTCTTCACCGGCGAGCTGGAGCTGACCGTCGGCCGCTACCCGGTGCGGATCACCAGCCTGCCCGCCGCCCACACGGGTGGGGACCTCATGGTCCACCTCCCGCACCAGCGCGCGGTCTTCACCGGCGACGTGATCTTCTCCTCGACGCCCGAGCAGCCCGGCGACCACCCCTCGCACTGGGCCGGACCGCTGGAGAACGTCATCGGCGCCTGCGAGCAGGCACTCGCCACCGGCGCGGAGATCTTCGTGCCCGGCCACGGCCCGGTGCTCGACCGCGACGGCGTCCGGGAGCACATCGGCTACCTCTCCTACGTCCGCGAGCGCGCCCACGCCCTGCACGCCGCCGGCATACCCGCGCTGGACGCCGCCCGGCGGGTGATCGCCGAACAGCGCCACCCCGAACTCGGCCTGCCCGAGCGCCTGGTGCTCACCCTCGCGGCCGAGTACCGGCACCTGGACGGCTCCGCGGCCCCCGGCGCCCTGGAGGCCATGGGCCAGGTCGCCCTGGTGGCCCGGGAACTGGCCGAGGACGCCGCCCGCTCCCCGCGCCCGCACGCCGTCGGGAACTGACCCCACCCGCGCTCCCAGAACGCGCCCCTCCCGGCAGGCCCGGCCGCATCACCCGGTCCCACCCGCAAGCACCCCCCGAGGACTTCGATGACGCAGATCGCGCTGATCGTCCTGGCGCTGGTCGCCGCCGTGGCCGCGGCCGTGCTCGCCCGCGGCCGGGCCGGGGCCGTCGCCCGGGCGACGGCCGCCGAGACCGCGCTCGGCCGGAGCGAGGAGCGCACCCGGGCCGCCGAGGGCAGGCTCGCCCGCGCCGAGCAGCAGCAGCGCGAGGCGCAGGAGGCCGCCCGATGCTCCGCCGAGGAGGCCCAGCGGGCGCAGGAGCGCACCCGCGCCGCCGAGGACAGCGTCCGCGAGGCGCAGGAAGCGGCCCGGCACGCGCAGGACACCGTCCGGGACGCCCTGCAGCAGGGCGCCGCCGCGACCGACCGGGCCGAGCGGGCCGAGAGCGCGCTCGCCGCCGCCGAGGCGCGGGCGACCGCGCTGCTCGCCGAGATCGGCCACCTCGCCCAGGAGCGGATCGCCGCCACCGCCGTACGGCTCACCCACGGCAACGCCCCACTGGTCGGCCCACTGGACCCGCAGGCCGTCGGCCCCGAGGCGGTCCGGGCGCTGCAGGCCGTCCTGGACGCCGCGCACGCCGCCCTCGCCGACGAGCGCGAGCGGGTGGACGCCGCCGCCCGCGCCGCCATGCGCGGCGCCACCTCCCGGATCCAGACCCTGCTGTACCAGATCCAGAGCCTGGTCCAGCAGCTCCAGCACGAGCACGACGACCCCCGGCTGCTGGAGGTCGACTTCCGCAACGAGGTCGCGCTGCGCCGGATCCAGACCATCGCGGTGCTCTGCGAGGCCTGGCCGGGCCTGGCCCGCACCGACTCGCCGCTCGCCGAGGTGGTCGTCGGCGCGCTCTCCCGGGTGCCCGGCTACGCCCGGATCAAGGTCGCCAACCACCTGCGCGAGCAGCGCCTCGCCGTGGTCGCCCGGGCCGCCGAGCCGATCGCCGTCACCATCGCCGAGCTGCTCGCCAACGCCACCGCCTACTCCCACCCGGAGACCGACGTCCCGGTCACCGTCCAGCAGGGCGGCCGCGGCGCGCTGGTGATCATCGACGACAGCGGCATCGGCATGGACGAGGACCAGCTGCGCCGCGCCCGCCGGCTGCTGGCCGGCCCGCCCGACATGCTGCTCACCGAGCTCGGCAACCCGCCCAAGACCGGCTTCGCGGTGATCGGGAAGCTGGCCCGCCAGTACGGCTTCTCCTGTCACGTCGAGCCCTCGCCGTACGGCGGCATGCGGACCATCCTGCGCATCCCGGCCGCGCTGGTGACCGTCGTGGACGACGAGCAGCCGCTGTCGGTGCTCACCCCGCTGCCGCTGCGGGCCGGCGCCGGGCCGGCCCCGGCGCCCACCGTCGCGGCCGTCCCGCCGATGCGCGACGCGGACGAGCAGGACGGCCCGCAGCTCGCCGACCGCCACAACCAGCCGGGCCCGCACCCGGCCCCGACCATCCGGGTGGTGCCCGATCCGGTGGCGTCCGATCCGGTCGCGGACGGCCGGGCGGCCGTCCGGACGGACGGCGCGACGGCAGGGGGTGACGAGCCGGCCGGCGATATGCCGGTCGGCGTCACCCCGAAGGACGGCGCGACGGCCGGTGCGCCCGCGGCGGACGCACCCGTGGCCGACGACGGCACCGGCCTGCCCACCCGGCGGCGCCGCCGTCCGCTGGCCGCCGAGCAGCCGCCCGGCGCGAGGCCCGTCCCCGTTCGCGCCGCGGCGTCCGACCGCGCCCCGGTATCCGACCGCGCCCCGGCGTCCGACCGCACCCCCGAGCAGGCCGCCGCCCACTGGCAGGCGCTGCAGCAGGGCACCGACTCCGGCCGGGCCGCCGTGGCCCGGGCCGCCCGCGAGGAGACCGGCACCCCCGCCGCCCCCGGCGGCACCACCGTCGGCCACGACCCCGGCGACACCACCGTCGGCCACGATCCCGGTGACCAGAGCACCGGTCAGACCTTAGAAGGAGCCGAGCAGTGAGCAGCACGCCCAGCCCGACCACCACCGACGAGATCTCGTGGGTGCTGACCCCGTTGCTGGAGCTGCCGGGGGTGCTGCACGCGGTCATCGCCACCGGGGACGGCCTGGTCGAGGGCGCCTCGGGCGGCCTGGAGCGCGCCTCGGCCGAGCGGGTCGCCGCGATGACCGCCACCGTGCACGCCGCCGCCCGGGCCTTCACCGCCGCGTTCACCGACGCCGAGCGCCCCAGGCTGGCCCAGACCGTGGTGGAGTCCGACCTCGGCTACGCCATCGTGGTGCCCGCCGGGGAGAACACCTCGCTCGCCGTGTTCACCTCGCCGGACGCCCAACTCGGCAACGTGGCCTACCAGATGCAGCTGCAGGTCGCCGCCCTCGGTCGCGCGCTCGCGAGCCCGACCCGGCGGCAGGACGACGACGGCCGGTCATGACCGCCGCCCCCCGCAGGCGGATGGTGCCCGCCTACCTGGCCACCGGCGGCCGCAGCCGCCCCGGCACCAAGGGCTTCGAGCGGCTGACCGTGCTGTTCGCCGACCGCGCCGACCCGCCGGCCGCGCTCGAACCCGAACACCGCCGGCTCTGGGAACTGCTGCGCCCCGGCGCGCTGACCGTGGTGGAGGCCGCCGCGCACCTGCGCCTGCCGGTCAGTGCCACCGTCTTCCTCGCGGCCGATCTGGTCGAGTCGGGCTGCCTGCGCGCCCGCGCACCGATCCCGCGCGCCCAGCAGACCGACCGCTCCATCGTCGAGAGGCTCCTCGTTGGACTCCGTGCGCTCCGGTGACCCGGCCGCCCGGCCGGACCCGGAAGACCAGAGCCGGGTGGGCTACCTGCCCGACCGGGACCAGACGCTGATGAAGCTGGTGGTGGCCGGCCCGTTCGGGGTCGGCAAGACCACCCTCATCCGCACTCTCTCGGAGATCGCCACCCTGCACACCGAGGAGGCGATGACCGAGACCGGCCGCCCGGTGGACGACCTGGCCGGCCTGCCCGAGAAGGCCACCACCACCGTCGCCGTCGACTTCGGCCGGCTCACCCTGCCCGGCAACGTCGTGCTCTACCTGTTCGGCACCCCCGGCCAGCGCCGCTTCTTCCCGCTCTGGCAGGACATCGCCCGCGGCGCCGTGGGCGCCCTGGTGCTCGCCGACACCCGCCGGCTGGCCGACTCCTTCGAGATCATGGACATGGTCGAGGAACAGGGCCTGCCGTACGCCGTCGCCGTCAACCGCTTCCCGGACGCACCGGAGCACGCGGTCGAGGTGCTGCGCACCCACCTGGACCTGCACGCCGCGACCCCGTTGCTGCTCTGCGACGCCCGCGAGCGCGACAGCAGCCTGGACGCGCTGATCGCGCTGGCCGAGCACGTCCTGGACGCCCTGCCCGCCGCCCCCGCCACCTCGGACTCCGCCACCGCGGACCCCGCCACCCCGGAGCAGCCGTGACCGTCGAGTCCCGCCCGACCCCGATCCACGGCCCGGTCTTCGCCGCCGACCCCCAGCTGGTCTACGAGCGGCTGCGGCGGCACGGCGCGGTCGCCCCGGTCGAGGTCGCGCCCGGCGTCGAGGCCCTGCTGGTCACCGACTACCAGGCCGCACTGGACCTGCTGCGCGACACCGACACCTTCTCCAAGGACTCCCGGGCCTGGCAGCGCACCGTCCCGCCGGACTCCCCGCTGCTGCCCGTCCTCGGCTACCGCCCGACCGCGCTGTTCAGCGACGGCGAGACCCACGCGCGCTATCGGGCGGTGATCACCGACGCCCTCGCACTGTTCGAACCGCACCGGCTCCAGCGCCAGGTCGCCGAGACCGCGCACCGGCTGATCGACCGCTTCGCCGCCGTCGGGCACGCCGACCTGATCGCCGAGTACGCCCGCCGGCTGCCCGCCTTCGCGCTCACCACCTGGTTCGGCGTGCCGCCGGAGCAGCGCGAGGAGGTGGTGGACGCGATCACCGGGCTGATCGAGTCCACCGCGCGGGCGGGCGCCTCGTACGGGAAGCTCCTGGCGGTGGTCACCGCGATGGTCGCCGAGCGCCGCGCGCGGCCCCGGCACGACCTCACCTCGATGTACGTCACCCACCCGGTCGGGCTGGACGACGACGAGGTGATCCGGCAGATCACCCTGACCCTGATCGCCGGGCACGAGCCGACCACCAACCTGATCGGCAACGCCCTGCTGCGCCTGCTCACCGACGCCCGCTACGCCGGCTCGCTGTTCGGCGGGGCGATGACCGCCCACCAGGCGATCGACGAGGTGCTCTGGCACGAGCCGCCGATGGCCAACCTCTCGGCCCACTACCCGCGGTACGACATCACCTTCCACGGCCGCGAGATCAAGGCGGGCACGCTGGTCCTGGTCTCGTACGCGGCCGCCAACTCCCAGGCCGCGCCGCCCACCGACGACGGCGGGCTGCGCAGCGGCGAGAGCGCCCACCTGGCCTGGGCGGCCGGCCCGCACGCCTGCCCGGCCCGGGACCCGGCCCTGCTGATCGCGATCACCGCCATCGAGCAGCTGGGCAGCCGCCTCAGCGACCTCGAGCTCTCCACCCCCGCCGAGGACCTGCTCTGGCGCCCGGGTCCGTTCCACCGGGCGCTGATGCACCTCCCGGTCCGCTTCGCACCGGTCGAGGGGTAGGCCCGGACACGCACGCTCGGACAGCACGCGGGCCCGGGACAGCACGCACGCCCGGGCACGCAGGCCCGCACGGCAGGAGGCCCGGACACGTACGGTGTCCGGGCCTCCTGCCGTTCGTCGCTCAGCCCTGCTCGGCCGGCTTCAGCGTCAGCGAGACGCTGTTGATGCAGTACCGCTGGTCCGTCGGCGTGCCGTAGCCCTCGCCCTCGAAGACGTGCCCGAGGTGCCCGCCGCAGCGGGCGCAGCGCACCTCGACCCGGCGCATGCCGAGCGAGGTGTCCTCGATGTACTGGACCCGGTCCCCGGCCAGCGGCGCGTAGTAGGACGGCCAGCCGCAGTGGCTGTCGAACTTGGTCTCGGAGCTGAACAGTTCGGCCCCGCAGGCCCGGCAGCCGTAGACGCCGACCGTCTTGGTGTCGGTGTACTCACCGGTGAACGGGCGCTCGGTGCCCGCCTCGCGGAGCACGTGGTACTCCTCGGGGCTGAGCTCGGCGCGCCACTCGGCCTCGGTCTTCTCGATCTCGTAGCTCATCACGGCTCCCGGTCGCGGCGTACGTGCGTGCGTGTGTCAGACGTTGGAAGCAACGTTCGCGAGGTGCTGAAGGATTTCCGGGCCCAGGTTGGTGACGTCCCCGGCGCCCATGGTGAGCAGCAGGTCGCCCGGGCGGGCGAGGCCGGCCAGCACGGCGGGAGCGGCGGCGAAGGAGTGCTCGGCGGCGACCTCGGCGCCGGCCCGGCGGGCGGCGTCGACGATCAGCTCGCTGGTCACGCCGGGGATCGGGTCCTCGCGGGCCGGGTAGATGTCCAGCACCACGGAGGCGTCGGCCAGCGCCAGGGCCCGGCCCATCTCCTCGGAGAGCTGCTGGGTGCGGCTGAACAGGTGCGGCTGGAAGACCACCAGCACCCGGCCACCGCCGGTCAGGCCCTCGCGGATCGCCTCCAGGTCGGCGGCCATCTCGGTGGGGTGGTGGGCGTAGGAGTCGATCACCTGGACGCCGGCGGCCTCGCCCTTGAGCTGGAGGCGGCGGCGCACGCCGGTGTAGGCGCCGAGCGCCTTGGCCAGGTCGGCGGCCGGGACGCCCAGCGCGACGCCGGCGGCCAGCGCGGCCACCGCGTTGTGGGCGTAGTGCCGGCCGGGCACCGAGACGGTGAAGGCCAGCTCGACGCCGTCCAGCAGCACGGTCACCTCGCTGGTCATGCCGCGGGCGACCACCGACAGCACCCGCAGGTCGGCGTCCTCGGCGGAGCCGACCGTCACCACGTTCAGGCCCTCGCGTCCGGCCACCCGGGAGGTGAGCTCGCGGGCGCCGTCGTGGTCGGCCGAGACCACCAGGGTGCCGCCGGGGACGATCCGGCCGACGAAGGTCTCGAAGGACTCGTAGATCTCCTCGATCGACGCGTAGTTGGCGTGGTGGTCCAGCTCCACGTTGAGCACGATCGCCACCTCCGGCGCGTACTTGTGGAAGCTGCGGTCGCTCTCGTCCGCCTCGGCGACGAAGATCTCGCCGGTGCCGTGGTGGGCGTTGGAGCCGGGCGCGTCGAGGTCGCCGCCGATCGCGTAGGACGGGTCCAGGCCCAGCTCGCCGAGGGCGACGGCGAGCATGCTGGTGGTGGTGGTCTTGCCGTGGGTGCCGGCCACCGCCAGTGCCCGCCGGCCGCCCATCAGCGCGGCCAGCGCGTCGGAGCGGTGCACCACCGGGATGCCGCGCTCGTGGGCGACGGCCAGCTCCGGGTTGTCGGCGCGGATCGCGCTGGAGACGACCACGCTGCTGGTGCCGTCCGGCACGTGCTCGGGGGCGTGGCCGACGTGCACGGTGGCACCGAGGGCACGCAGCGCGAGGACGGTCTCGGACTCCTTGGAGTCGCTGCCGGAGACGCTGGCCCCGCGCACGGCGAGGATCTTCGCCAGGCCGGACATCCCGGCGCCGCCGATGCCGATGAAGTGCGGGGCGTGCAGGTCGTGCGCGGCGTCGTTCAAGGCGTGGCTCCGTAGGGGCGGGGGCAGACAGGGCGGGCGGACGGGACGGGAGGACGGAATCGTCCTCGCGGGCGGACCGCAAGGACGATTCTGCACCACCGCCGCGCCGGGCCAGGAGTCGCTCAGGAGTCGCTGGCGAACAGCCTGAGCACCGGGACCCCCACCTTGTGCCGGGCCTGGGAGGCCCAGTCGCGGTGGAAGAACTCCTCCACGAAGTGCGGGGAGGTGAGCACCACCACCTCGTCCGCCCGCTGCTCCTCGACGACCGCGCGCAGCCGCTCCAGGGGCCTCTCCTCGACCAGCTCGCCCACCGCCCCGGCCCCGGCCGTGCGCAGGTGGCGCAGGCTGTGCTCCAGCGACTCGGTGGCCACCGTCGGCGCGTTCCCGGACTCGTCGTGCTCGTGGACCACCTTGTCGAGGTGGCCGAGGGCGACGTCGTCGAGCGCCCGCAGCAGTTCGTCCTGCCTGCCGCGCGGCTGCATCAGGACGACGAAGGACACCTCCTCCTCGCCGTGGAGCGTGGTGACGAGTTCCACGTCCGCGTCGGAGAGAGCCTTTTCGATCATCAGTACCGTCTTGAACACGTGAGTCCCTTCCAGTGGCCGGCCCCCGGGCCCCGGCATCGCATAACGGGATCACGATCGGGGGGTCACGGGGTCATCCGAACCCAGGTGACGCAGGTAGCGAGTGAAGAGGAATCCTTTCTGCTCGATCAATGAGACCAGCTCCATCCGCTGCACGTCCGGCATTCCGGCATCGTGGAGGATGCGCGGCGCGTCGCCGCCGGTGAGCAGCGGGGCCAGCGACAGGCACAGCTCGTCCAGCAGACCGGCCGCCGCGAACTGCCCCAGCAGACGCGGGCCGCCCTCGGTCAGCAGCCGGGTCCAGCCCCGCTCGGCCAGGGCCGCCACGCCCGCCCGCAGGTCCACCGAACCCGTGCCCGCGAGCACCAGGTCGGCCACCTCGGCCACCGCCCGACGACGCTCCGCATCGGCGTCCCCGGTGGTGATCACCACCGTCCTGACCAGCGGTTCGGTGAACAGGGGCGCGGTCAGGTCCAGCCGCAGCGAGCGGCTCACCACGGCGATCACCGGGGCGGGCGCCTGGCCCGCCGCCGCCCGGGCCGCCGCGAACTCCCGGCGCGCCCGGGCCGGCCGGTAGCCCTCGGCGCGGACCGTCTCCGCGCCCACCACTACCACGTCCGACAGGGCCCGCAGCACCCCGAAGATCCGCTTGTCCGCGTCGCCGGAGAGGCCCTCCGAGAGCCCGTCCAGCCTGGCCCCGCCGTCCAGGCCGGACACCATGTTGGCGCGCAGCCAGGGGCGCCCCTGATTCACCTGTTCGGGGTACGCGTAGACGGCGGCGAGCGATTCCAGTGCGGCCGGATCCGCGGGCCGGCCGCCCAGCGGGCTGATCAACTGTTGCATGATCCCAGTCTTCCACCGCGGGCCGTGCTCCGTCCGGGGCCGCGGGTCGTTCGGACGGCGTACGGGGCAGGCGTACCCTCTACTGATGTGCCCGCAGCCTCCCACTCCGCAACCGCGAACGAGCCGATAGCCGCCGCACCCGTGTCCGGCTCCCCGATCGCGCTCACCTCCCGCCGTCCCGTCGTGCCCGCCGAGCGGCTGGTCGCCGAGATGGTCCCGCCGCCCCGGTTCGCCGACGTGAGCTTCGGGACGTACATCCCGGACCCGACCCAGCCGAGCCAGTACGAGGCCGTCCAGGTCCTGGAGCAGTTCGCGGCCACCCTCGGCGGAGGAAACGGTTCGCCGCCCAAGCGCAGCTGGTTCCGCCGCTCCGCCCCCGCGCCCACCGGCCCCGCCGGGGTCTACCTCGACGGCGGCTACGGCGTCGGCAAGACCCATCTGCTCGCCTCGCTCTGGCACGCCGCCCCCGGCCCCAAGGCCTTCGGCACCTTCGTCGAGCTGACCAACCTGGTCGGCGCGCTCGGCTTCCAGCAGGCCGTGCGGACCCTCTCCGGGCACACGCTGCTCTGCATCGACGAGTTCGAGCTGGACGACCCGGGCGACACCGTGCTGGTCTCCACCCTGCTCGGCCGGTTGGTCGAGAACGGCGTGAAGCTGTGCGCCACCTCGAACACCCTGCCGGAGAAGCTCGGCGAGGGCCGCTTCGCCGCCGCCGACTTCCTGCGCGAGATCCAGGGCCTGTCCGCGCACTTCCGCCCGATGCGGATCGACGGCCAGGACTACCGCCACCGCGGCCTGCCGGACGCCCCGCCGCCGTACTCCGACGAGGCCGTCGGAGACGTCGCGGACCGCACCCCCGGCGCCTCGCTGGACGACTTCGACGCCCTGCTCGCCCACCTCTCCGCCGTCCACCCCAGCCGCTACGGCGCGCTGCTGGACGACGTCACCGCGGTCTGCCTGCGCGGCGTCAAGCAGGTCGACGACCAGTCCACCGCGCTGCGCCTGGTCGTCCTCGCCGACCGCATGTACGACCGCGAGCTGCCGATCACCGCCTCCGGCCTGCCCTTCGACCAGGTCTTCCCGGAGGAGATGCTGCGCGGCGGCTACCGCAAGAAGTACCTGCGCGCCATCTCCCGCCTGGTCGCCCTCGCCCGGGACAGCGCCAAGGCCTGACCCGTGACTCTCCCCCTCGCCCGGCAGTTGTTCCCACTGCCGGGCGAGGGGGAGAGGCACGACCGGTGACGAGTCCCGGGCGGGCTACGGGATCGAGATCGAGCCCGAGGCGCGGGTATGGCTCCAGAACTGCCCGACCGCCGAGTACCGGGCTGCCGAACGCGCCGCCGACCGCCTCGCCGAGGACGGTGAGGCGCTGTCGTTGCCGTTGGCGAGCCACCTGGGCGGCCCGCTGCGGGAGCTGCGGATCGGGTCCATGCGCATCACACACTGGCTCGCGCCGGCGGAGCACCGGGAGAGCGAGGAGTGCCGCGCGGCCGGGCGGCGGATGGTGCTGGCCGAGGAGACCGTCGGGGGCATCGAGGAGAGCGGGGTCGATCCGGCCCTTCCGCTGACCGAGCGACTCGCCGCCGCCTTCGACTCCGTCGTGCGGATCGACCCCGCCCGGGAGCCGGCCATGAGCTTCGAGGCCCACGCGGCCTGATCGAACCGGCCTCGCTTGTCAGTGGTGGGTCGTACCGTTGAGTGGTGCGTCCCATCACGAGTATTGAGCGGTCCGTGGCGCCCTTCGAGGTCGTCAGTCCCTTCCAGCCGAACGGCGACCAGCCGGCGGCGATCGCCGAGCTGGAACGGCGGATCAGGGGAGGGGAGAAGGACGTCGTACTGCTCGGTGCCACCGGCACCGGCAAGTCGGCCACCACGGCCTGGATGATCGAGAAGCTGCAGCGGCCCACCCTGGTGATGGCGCCGAACAAGACGCTGGCCGCGCAGCTGGCCAACGAGTTCCGCGAGCTGCTGCCGAACAACGCCGTCGAGTACTTCGTCTCGTACTACGACTACTACCAGCCCGAGGCGTACGTCCCGCAGACGGACACCTACATCGAGAAGGACTCCTCGATCAACGAGGAGGTCGAGCGGCTGCGCCACTCGGCGACCAACTCGCTGCTCACCCGCCGGGACGTCATCGTGGTCGCCTCGGTCTCCTGCATCTACGGCCTCGGCACCCCGCAGGAGTACGTCGACCGGATGGTGCGGCTCAAGATCGGCCAGGAGATCGACCGGGACGACCTGCTGCGCCGCTTCGTCGACATCCAGTACGCCCGCAACGACGTGGCCTTCACCCGCGGCACCTTCCGGGTCCGCGGCGACACCATCGAGATCTTCCCGGTCTACGAGGAGCTCGCCGTCCGGATCGAGATGTTCGGCGACGAGATCGAGGCGCTGTACACCCTGCACCCGCTCACCGGCGAGATCATCAGCCAGGACGAATCCGTCCACGTCTTCCCCGCCTCGCACTACGTGGCCGGCCCCGAGCGCATGGAGCGCGCGATCACCGGCATCGAGAAGGAGCTGGAGGGGACGCTCGCCCGGCTGGAGAAGCAGGGCAAGCTGCTGGAGGCCCAGCGGCTGCGGATGCGCACCACCTACGACATCGAGATGCTGCGCCAGATCGGCACCTGCTCGGGCGTCGAGAACTACTCGATGCACTTCGACGGCCGTGAGCCCGGCTCCCCGCCGAACACCCTGCTCGACTACTTCCCGGAGGACTTCCTCCTGGTCATCGACGAGTCGCACGTCACGGTCCCGCAGATCGGCGCGATGTACGAGGGCGACGCCTCGCGCAAGCGCACCCTGGTCGAGCACGGCTTCCGGCTGCCCTCCGCGATGGACAACCGCCCGCTGAAGTGGGAGGAGTTCCTGGAGCGGATCGGCCAGACCGTCTACCTGTCGGCGACGCCCGGCCCGTACGAGCTGTCGCGCGGGGACGGCCAGGTCGAGCAGATCATCCGCCCGACCGGCCTGATCGACCCCGAGGTGATCGTCAAGCCGACCGAGGGCCAGATCGACGACCTGGTGCACGAGGTCCGTCAGCGGGTGGAGCGGGACGAGCGCGTCCTGGTCACCACGCTGACCAAGAAGATGGCCGAGGACCTCACCGACTACATGCTCGGCCTGGACATCCGGGTCCGGTACCTGCACAGCGACGTGGACACGCTGCGCCGGGTGGAGCTGCTGCGGGAGCTGCGGGCGGGCCGGTACGACGTGCTGGTCGGCATCAACCTGCTGCGCGAGGGCCTGGACCTGCCCGAGGTGTCGCTGGTGGCGATCCTGGACGCGGACAAGGAGGGCTTCCTGCGCTCCGGCACCTCGCTGATCCAGACGATCGGCCGGGCCGCCCGCAACGTCTCCGGCCAGGTCCACATGTACGCGGACAGGATCACTCCCTCGATGGAGAAGGCCATCGACGAGACCAACCGCCGCCGGGCCGTGCAGCAGGCCTACAACAAGGAGCACGGGATCGACCCGCAGCCGCTGCGCAAGAAGATCGGCGACATCCTGGACACCCTCGCCCGCGAGGACGTGGACACCGACGAGCTGCTCTCCACGGGCTACCGCAACCAGGGCAAGGGCAAGGCCCCGGTGCCGTCGCTGGGCGCGGAGCGCAAGCCGGCCAAGTCCCTGCCCGCCGCCGAACTGGCGGACCTCATCCAGGAGATGACCGATCGGATGCACACGGCCGCCGCCGACCTCCAGTTCGAGGTCGCGGCCCGGCTGCGCGACGAGGTCAAGGAGCTGAAGAAGGAACTGCGGCAGATGCGCGAGGCGGGTGTGGCGTAGGCGGCCCGCGCGAGCGCGCCCGCGTGGTGACCGGGCTTGGCCGGAATGACACCGGTCAAGCCCGCGGGTGTCTCAGGCTTGCCACAAACAGGGAAACCCGGGGGAGGGCGGGGTGCCGCAGGGCCTAGGCTGGCCTGCGGCATCGTGCCCTCGGGACGGGGTTGCGGGCCGTACGCAGAGGGGGCCTCAGCCGGGGGACGGCGACGGGGTGTTCCATCGTGGAGCCGCGCGGGTGTGACCGCGCGGCCGGCAGAGAGGACAACGTCGTGTCGGTGAACCTGGCCAAGGGGCAGCGGGTCAGCCTCCAGAAGGGGCAGGGCGCCGCCCTGACCGTGGTCCGGATGGGCCTCGGCTGGCGGGCCGCCCCCAAGCGCGGGCTGTTCGGCAGCCGCACCCGGAAGATCGATCTGGACGCCTCGGCGCTGCTGTACGCCGAGCGGACCCCGTCCGACGTGGTGTTCTTCTCGCACCTGGAGAGCAACGACGGCTCCGTGCGGCACACCGGGGACAACCTGGAGGGCGGCTCCGGGGCCGAGGACGACGAGGCGATCCTGGTCGACCTGGCGCACGTGCCCGTGAACATCACCCAGGTGGTGTTCACGGTCAGCTCGTACACCGGGCAGACCTTCGCCGAGGTGCAGCGGGCGCACTGCCGGCTGGTGGACGAGACCACCGGGCTGGAGCTGGCCCGCTACGAGCTGGCGGGCGGCGGGCCGCACACCGGGCAGATCATGGCCAAGGTGGTCCGGGACGGCGACGGCGGCTGGGAGATGCAGGCGATCGGCGCGCCGGCCAAGGGGCGCACCTTCCAGGACCTGCTGCCGGCGATCGAGCCGTACCTGTAGCCCGGGCGGCTCCCGCCACTTCCCGCAGGACCCGCCACTCCCCGCAGGACCCGCCACTCCCCGCTCCCGCGGCACCCGCGGCACCGGCTCCCAGGGCTCCCCGGGTCCGGTGGCCCGCCTGACGGTCTTTACCTTCTTTACCTTTCCTTGGAGCAGCTGTTACTCTCGTTGGTAGCGGAGGGGAGTATTCCTCGACAGCCGACCCCGTCATCACGGATGCCCGTCGCGGCACCCCGGGGCGCTGGCCCGATGGGCGGAAGAGACCTCCGGCAGTGACGATGACTGTCTCGCCTACCTGCCGGAGGAGCAGTAGTGGACGTTTCCATAACCATGTGGGTCTCCACGATCCTGGTGCTGATCGCACTGATCGTGGCGGACTTCTTCATCGGAGGGCGCAAGCCGCACGAGGTCTCGATCAAGGAGGCCGGGATCTGGACGGCCGTCTGGGTCGTTCTGGCGGTCCTCTTCGGTGGCTTCCTCTGGTGGCACTCCGGTGCGCAGCCGGCGGGTGAGTTCTTCGCCGGCTACATCACCGAGAAGTCGCTGAGTGTCGACAATCTCTTCGTGTTCATCCTGATCATGGGCAAGTTCGCGGTGCCCAGGATCTACCAGCAGCGCGTGCTGATGTTCGGTGTGATCATCGCGCTGGTGCTCCGGGCGGTGTTCATCGCCGGCGGCGCCGCCCTGGTCTCCGAGTTCTCCTGGGTGTTCTTCATCTTCGGCGGCTTCCTGATCTGGACGGCCTGGAAGCTGATCAAGGAGGCCCGCGCCGAGGAGGAGGGCGAGGAGGAGTTCGAGGAGAACCGCGTCCTCAAGTCGATCACCCGCCGCTTCCCGGCCACCGAGGACTACCGCGGCACCAAGCTGTTCGTCCGGGAGAACGGCCGCCGGCTGATCACCCCGATGCTGATCGTCATGCTGGCGATCGGCACCACCGACGTGCTGTTCGCACTGGACTCGATCCCGGCCATCTTCGGCCTGACCCAGGACCCGTACGTGGTCTTCACCGCCAACGCCTTCGCCCTGATGGGTCTGCGCCAGCTGTACTTCCTGATCGGCGGCCTGCTGAAGAAGCTGGTCCACCTGTCGTACGGCCTGTCGGTGATCCTCGGCTTCATCGGTGTGAAGCTGGTGCTGCACGCCGCCCACGAGGCGGGCGCGGACTGGGCCCCGGAGATCGGCATCCCGTTCTCGCTGGGCTTCATCGTGGTGGTCCTGGCGATCACCACCTTCACCAGCCTGCGGGCCTCGAAGAAGGCCGAGCAGGCCGAGCGCGAGAAGCTCGATGCCTGACGCCTGACGGCTGACGCCAGACGCCCGAGGCCCGACGCGCCTGATGCCCGAGGCACCGGGCCGGTGCACCGCCGAGGCCCCCGCGACCGCTTCCGGTCGCGGGGGCCTCGGCCGTTCGGCGGGGGCGGGGCGGGGCGGGGCTACCAGCCGCGCTCGCGCCACTCGTCGAGGTGCGGGCGCTCGGCCCCCAGGGTGGTGTCGTCGCCGTGGCCGGGGTAGACCCAGGACTCGTCGGGGAGGACGTCGAAGATCTTCTCGGTGACGTCGCGGTAGAGCGTCCGGAAGGCCTCCGGGTCGCCCCAGGTGTTGCCCACACCGCCGGGGAAGAGGCAGTCGCCGGTGAAGACGTGCGGGTGGCCCTGGGGGTCGTCGTAGACCAGCACGATCGCGCCGGGGGTGTGGCCGACCAGGTGGCGGACGGTGAGCTCGACCTCGCCGACCCGCAGCCCGGCACCGTCCGCGAGCAGCAGCTCGGTGGGGACGTCGATGCCCTCGGCGTCGTGCTCGCCGGCGGCCGTCCGGGCGCCGGTGGTGGCGACCACCTCGGCCAGCGCGCCCCAGTGGTCGTGGTGCCGGTGGGTGGTGACCACCGTTTCGAGGTCGTCCCCGACGGTCTCCAGCAGCACCGGCGCGTCGGCGGCCGCGTCGATCAGGAGCTGTTCGTCGGTGGCCCGGCAGCGCAGCAGGTAGGCGTTGTTGTCGTACGGGCCGACGGCGACCTTGGTGATGATCAGGTGGGCCAGTTCCCGCACGTCCGGCGCTCCGCCGACCTTGACCGCTCCGTGGTACGTCATCCGTTCGCTCCCTCTCCAGTGGCTCCTGGGATCATCCTCGCGCCGTCAGCCCATCGGGGGAAGCCGGGGGAGGGCGGTGCCGGGGGCGTGGCGCAGACCGTCGCCGGTGGAGCGGCCGGAGAGCCACGCGGTCAGCGCGCGGACCGGGCCCTCGACGGTCAGGGCCGGGGTGCCGGTGCCGATCACGGCGCGGTCCTCGGTGTCGTCGGCGACCAGCTCCACGGGGGGCAGGCCGGCCTCCCCGGCCAGCCCCTCGGCGAGCCCGCGGAACCGGGTGACCGCGAACTCCTGCGGCCAGTGCGCCGGGGTGTAGCCGCCGTCCAGGTCGACGTGGTGGAACTCCAGCTCGACCACGCGCTTGCCCGGGATGTCGAAGGCCGGGAAGACGTAGCCGGAGCGGTGCCTGACCCCGACGGCCCAGGCCTCGGGGTCCATCAGCGCGGCGGCGGCGAGGAAGCGCTCGTGGGACTCCCGAAGGTCGGCGAGCTGGACCTCCAGCGGGCGCGGCGCGTCGCGCTCGATGTCCTGGTCACGGGCCTCGTTGCCGGCGTACTGGGGGATGTCGGTGCCGGTGCGGGCGCCGGTCAGCAGGTTGACCAGGGAGTCGGCGTTGCGGGCGAGGTGGGCCAGCACGTGGCCGCGGGTCCAGCCGGGCAGCGCGGAGGGCTCGGCGAGGGCCTCGGGCTTCAGCTCGGCCGCGGTGTGCAGCAGGTGCCGGGTGCTCTCCTCGACCCGGGCCAGGTGCCGGGCGGCGGACGCGGCGGCGGACTGCGGGTCGGTCGGCTGCGGGTCGGTCATCGAATCTGCCTTCTGTGACGAGAGGGTGCGTTGCCCGCGGGGGCTTCGCTCGTTGACCAGGTGACGCTACCGCCGGATCCGCGCCCTGAGCAGGGGGTTTTCGGCTATGCGCGCCGTGCGGGTACGGACGGTCCCGGGGTGGCCCTCACTCGTTCGGGTGGTCTCCGCTGGACAGAGTCGATATTCGAACGTCTGAGCTATAGGCTGGCTGCCGCATCCTGGAAGAAGTACCGATACTCACCGCAAGCCCTCTCGCCCCGGAGAAAGGCGCCAGAAGCAGTGGCCGACCGCCTCATCGTCCGCGGTGCTCGCGAGCACAACCTCAAGAACGTCTCGCTCGACCTGCCCCGCGACTCCCTCATCGTCTTCACGGGCCTCTCCGGCTCCGGCAAGTCCTCGCTCGCCTTCGACACGATCTTCGCCGAGGGCCAGCGCCGCTACGTGGAGTCGCTGTCCTCCTACGCCCGCCAGTTCCTCGGGCAGATGGACAAGCCCGACGTGGACTTCATCGAGGGCCTCTCCCCGGCCGTCTCGATCGACCAGAAGTCCACCAACCGCAACCCCCGTTCGACCGTCGGCACCATCACCGAGGTCTACGACTACCTGCGCCTGCTGTTCGCCCGGATCGGCAAGCCGCACTGTCCGCACTGCGGCCGGCCGATCGCCAAGCAGTCGCCGCAGGCGATCGTGGACAAGGTGCTGGAGCTCGCCGAGGGCACCCGCTTCCAGGTGCTGAGCCCGGTGGTGCGCGAGCGCAAGGGCGAGTTCGTCGACCTCTTCGCCGACCTCCAGTCCAAGGGCTACTCCCGCGCCCGCGTCGACGGCGGGACGATCCAGCTCGCCGAGCCGCCGAAGCTCAAGAAGCAGGAGAAGCACACCATCGAGGTGGTGATCGACCGCCTGACCGTCAAGGACAGCGCCAAGCGGCGGCTCACCGACTCGGTGGAGACGGCCCTGCGCCTGTCCGGCGGCATGGTCGTGCTCGACTTCGTCGACCTCCCCGAGGACGACCCGGAGCGCGAGCGGATGTACTCCGAGCACCTCTACTGCCCGTACGACGACGTGTCGTTCGAGGAGCTGGAGCCGCGCTCGTTCTCCTTCAACTCGCCGTTCGGCGCCTGCCCGGACTGCTCGGGCCTGGGCAACCGGATGGAGGTCGACCCGGAGCTGGTCGTGCCCGACGTCGAGCGCTCGCTGGACGAGGGCGCGATCCACCCGTGGTCGGCCGGGCACGCCAAGGAGTACTTCCAGCGCCTGATCGACGCGCTCGCCGGGGAGCTCGGCTTCCGCACCGACATCCCCTGGGCCGGGCTGCCCGCCCGGGCCAGGAAGGCGCTGCTGTACGGGCACAAGCACCAGGTCGAGGTCCGCTACCGCAACCGCTTCGGCCGGGAGCGCTCGTACAGCACCGGCTTCGAGGGCGCGATCCCGTTCATCCAGCGCCGGCACACCGAGGCGGAGAGCGACAGCAGCCGCGAGCGCTTCGAGGGCTACATGCGCGAGGTGCCCTGCCCGACCTGCCGGGGAACCCGGCTCAAGCCGGTGGTGCTCGCGGTCACCGTCGAGGGCAGGTCGATCGCCGACGTCTCCTCGATGTCGATCAGCGACTGCTCCGAGTTCCTGGGCGCGATGAAGCTGAACGCCCGGGACAAGCAGATCGCCGAGCGGGTCCTCAAGGAGGTCAACGAGCGGCTGCGCTTCCTGGTCGACGTCGGCCTGGACTACCTCTCGCTCGACCGCGCGGCCGGCACCCTGTCCGGCGGCGAGGCCCAGCGCATCCGGCTGGCCACCCAGATCGGCTCCGGCCTGGTCGGCGTGCTGTACGTGCTGGACGAGCCGTCCATCGGCCTGCACCAGCGGGACAACCACCGGCTGATCGAGACGCTGGTGCGGCTGCGCGACATCGGCAACACCCTGATCGTCGTCGAGCACGACGAGGACACCATCAAGACCGCGGACTGGGTGGTCGACATCGGCCCGGGCGCCGGCGAGCACGGCGGCAAGGTGGTGCACTCCGGCTCGCTGAAGCAGCTGCTCACCAACAAGGAGTCGCTGACCGGCCAGTACCTCTCCGGCAAGCGGTCCATCCCGATCCCGGCCTCCCGCCGCGAGCGGGACAAGAAGCGCCAGCTGACCGTCCACGGCGCCCGCGAGCACAACCTCAAGGACGTCACGGTCGGCTTCCCGCTGGGCACCTTCACCGCGATCACCGGCGTCTCCGGCTCCGGCAAGTCGACGCTGGTCAACGACATCCTGTACACCCACCTCGCGCGGGAGCTGAACGGCGCCCGCAGCGTGCCCGGCCGGCACACCCGGATCACCGGCACCGACCAGGTGGACAAGGTGGTGCACGTCGACCAGTCGCCGATCGGCCGCACCCCGCGCTCCAACCCGGCCACCTACACCGGCGTGTTCGACCACGTCCGCCGGCTCTTCGCGGAGACGCAGGAGGCGAAGGTCCGCGGCTACCTGCCCGGCCGGTTCTCCTTCAACGTCAAGGGCGGCCGCTGCGAGAACTGCTCGGGCGACGGCACCATCAAGATCGAGATGAACTTCCTGCCGGACGTCTACGTGCCGTGCGAGGTCTGCCACGGCGCCCGGTACAACCGGGAGACGCTGGAGGTCCACTACAAGGGCAGGTCCATCGCCGAGGTGCTGGACATGCCGATCGAGGAGGCCCTGGACTTCTTCGAGGCCGTCCCGGCGATCGCCCGGCACTTGCGCACGCTCAACGACGTCGGCCTCGGCTACGTCCGGCTCGGCCAGTCCGCGCCCACCCTCTCCGGCGGTGAGGCGCAGCGCGTCAAGCTCGCCTCGGAGCTCCAGAAGCGCTCCACCGGGCGGACGGTCTACGTGCTGGACGAGCCCACCACCGGCCTGCACTTCGAGGACATCAGCAAGCTGATCAAGGTGCTCAGCGGGCTGGTGGACAAGGGCAACACGGTGATCGTCATCGAGCACAACCTCGACGTGATCAAGACCGCCGACTGGGTCGTCGACATGGGCCCCGAGGGCGGCTCCGGCGGCGGCACGGTGGTCGCCGAGGGCACCCCGGAGCAGATCGCCGCCGTCCCGGAGAGCCACACCGGCAAGTTCCTGCGGGACATCCTGCCGGCCGACTTCACGGACGCCCCGGTCGCCGCCCCGGCGAAGAGGGCGCCGCGCAAGCGCGCGGCCGCCGCGAAGAAGTAGCCCCGTCCGTCCACCCCGCCGCTCCCCGCCGCCCGCACCGTCCGGGTGGCCCGGGAGCGGCGGGGTGGCGCGGCATAGAATTCCGTGGTCCCTCGCCGCAGCAGCAACCGTAGGAGCACACCGATGTCCGAGGCCCCCGAGACCAGCCCCACCGCCTCCCGCCGCACCCTGCTCTGCGGGGCCGCGGCCGTCCTGGCGGCCGGCGGCACCGTGGCGGTCACCGGGTGCAGCTCCTCCGCCTCCTCCGGCAACAGCGCCCCCAAGGGCCCGGTCGACCTCGGCCCGGCCTCGGCCGTGCCGGAGGGCGGCGGCAAGGTCTACCGCGAGCAGAAGATCGTGGTGACCCAGCCCACCGCGGGCCAGTACAAGGCGTTCAACGCCCGGTGCACCCACGCCGGCTGCCTCGTGGACCAGGTGAAGAACAACCAGATCCAGTGCCCCTGCCACGGCAGCCGCTTCGCCATCGCCGACGGCGCCGTGCAGGACGGACCGGCCCCCTCCCCGCTGCCCGCCTACACCGTCACGGTCGAGGGCGGCAACCTCAAGGTGACCCCGAGCTGACCCAGTTGACCGCCTTCCGACCGCCACGGTCCTCCCCGACGATCTCCGCCCCGCGGCCCCGGCCCCACTCGGTACGGTGGACCCATGGCTGACCCGAGCACCTACCGCCCCGCGCCCGGTGCGATCCCGACCTCCCCCGGCGTCTACCGGTTCCGCGACGCCCACGGCCGGGTCATCTACGTCGGGAAGGCCAAGAGCCTGCGGCCGCGCCTGTCGTCCTACTTCCAGGACCTGGCCGGTCTGCACCCGCGCACCGCGACGATGGTCACCACCGCCGCCTCGGTGGAGTGGACCGTGGTCGGCACCGAGGTCGAGGCGCTCCAGCTGGAGTACTCCTGGATCAAGGAGTTCGACCCGCGGTTCAACGTCAAGTACCGCGACGACAAGAGCTATCCGGAACTCGCCGTCACCCTCGACGAGGAGTACCCGCGGGTCCAGGTGATGCGCGGGGCGCACAAGAAGGGCGTGCGCTACTTCGGCCCGTACGGGCACGCCTGGGCGATCCGCGAGACGGTCGACCTGCTGCTGCGCGTCTTCCCCGTCCGCACCTGCTCCAACGGCGTCTTCAAGCGCGCCCGCCAGGTCGGCCGGCCCTGCCTGCTCGGCTACATCGGCAAGTGCGCCGCGCCCTGCGTCGGCAAGGTCTCGGCGGACGAACACCGCGCGCTGGCCGAGGACTTCTGCGACTTCATGGCCGGGCGCACCGGCAACTACCTGCGCCGGCTGGAAGAACAGATGCAGGAGGCCGCCGAGGAACTGGAGTACGAGAAGGCGGCCCGGCTGCGGGACGACATCGGCGCCCTCAAGCGCGCGATGGAGAAGAACGCCATCGTGCTCGCCGACGCCACCGACGCCGACCTGCTGGCCCTCGCCGAGGACGAGCTCGAAGCCGCCGTGCAGATCTTCCACGTCCGCGGCGGCCGGGTGCGCGGCCAGCGCGGCTGGGTCACCGACAAGGTCGAGGACGTCGACACCGCCGGCCTGGTCGAGCACGCCCTCCAGCAGCTCTACGGCGGCGGCGAGTCCGTCCCCCGCGAGGTGCTCGTCCCCGCCCTGCCCGCCCCGGCGGAGCCGGTCCGCGAGTGGCTGAGCGGCCTGCGCGGCAGCCAGGTCGACCTGCGCGTCCCCCAGCGCGGCGACAAGAAGGACCTGATGGCCACCGTGCAGCGCAACGCCCAGCAGGCGCTCGCACTGCACAAGACCAAGCGCGCCTCCGACCTCACCACCCGCAGCCGCGCCCTCCAGGAGATCGCCGACGCGCTGGAGCTGGACTCCGTCCCGCTGCGCATCGAGTGCTACGACATCTCCCACCTCCAGGGCGAGGACGTGGTCGCCTCCATGGTCGTCTTCGAGGACGGCCTGGCCCGCAAGAGCGAGTACCGCCGGTTCCAGATCAAGGGCTTCGAGGGCCAGGACGACGTCCGCTCGATGCACGAGGTGATCGGCCGGCGCTTCCGCCGCTACCTCCAGGAGCGCGAGCAGACCGGCGAGTGGGCCGTCCCGGAGGAGGACGACACCGGCACCGACCCGGGCGGCGGCACCGACCCGGACACCGGCACCGGCGGCACCCGGGACGAGGACGGCCGCCCCAAGCGCTTCGCCTACCCGCCGCAGCTGCTGGTCGTCGACGGCGGGCAGCCGCAGGTCGCCGCCGCCAAGCGCGCCCTGGACGAGCTCGGCATCGACGACGTCGCGCTGTGCGGCCTGGCCAAGCGCCTGGAGGAGGTCTGGCTGCCCGGCGAGGACGACCCGGTGGTGCTGCCCCGCTCCAGCGAGGGCCTCTACCTGCTCCAGCGGGTCCGCGACGAGGCGCACCGCTTCGCGATCAGCTATCAGCGCAACAAGCGTTCCAAGCGACTCACCGCCGGGGAACTGGACTCCGTCCCGGGCCTCGGCGAGACTCGCCGCCGGGCGCTGCTCAAGCACTTCGGCTCGCTGAAGAAGCTCCGGGCCGCCACCGTGGACGAGCTCTGCGAGGTACCCGGCATCGGACGCCGCACCGCGCAGACTGTTGCGGAGGCGTTGTCGTCCCGTACACCCGTCGCACCCGCGGTCAACACCGCGACCGGCGAGATCATCGAGGACGGGGCCGAGCAGGCCGCCGAGCCGGTGGCAGCAGCACCCCAGACCGCACCATCCCAGGAGACGCCATGACGGCCGACGCCGCCCGTCAGCCGGTGTGCCCCGGCCCCGCCCGCCTGCCCGGGCCGGGGAAGGGCGGCCGAGCCGTACGCGTTCTCCCCAGCAGAAAGACCGAGAGCGGGGAACCGAAGTGACCGTGTCAGACGTGGCCGAGAACGCGCCGGAGCTGGTGATCATCTCCGGGATGTCCGGAGCCGGCCGCTCCACCGCGGCCAAGTGCCTGGAGGACCTCGGCTGGTTCGTGGTGGACAACCTGCCGCCGGCCCTGATTCCGACCATGGTCGACCTGGGCGCGCGCTCCCAGGGCAACGTCGCCAGGATCGGCGTGGTCGTGGACGTCCGCGGCCGGCAGTTCTTCGACGACCTGCTCACCTCGCTGGACGAGCTGGAGAAGCGCGGGGTCCGGCTCCGGGTCGTCTTCCTGGACTCCTCCGACGAGGCGCTGGTGCGCCGCTTCGAGAGCGTCCGCCGCCCGCACCCGTTGCAGGCCGACGGCCGGATCGTGGACGGCATCGCCCAGGAGCGCGACCTGCTGCGCGACCTGCGCGGCGAGGCCGACCTGGTGATCGACACCTCCAACCTCAACGTGCACCAGCTGCGCGCCAAGCTGGACGCCCAGTTCGCCGACCACGACGAGCCCGAGCTGCGCGCCACCGTGATGTCCTTCGGATTCAAGTACGGCCTGCCGGTCGACGCCGACCTCGTGGTGGACTGCCGCTTCCTGCCCAACCCGCACTGGGTGCCCGAACTGCGGGCCCGCACCGGCACCGACGCGGACGTCGCCGACTACGTCTTCCAGCAGCCCGGAGCCAACGAGTTCCTGGACGGTTACGCCCAGCTCCTGCGCATCATCACCGAGGGATACCGCCGCGAGGGGAAGCGCTACATGACGCTTGCCGTAGGCTGCACCGGTGGCAAGCACCGCAGCGTCGCCATGTCCGAGCGTCTGACCAAGCGTCTCATCGCCGACGGAGTCGAGACGGTGCTCGTCCACCGTGACATGGGACGGGAGTAACCGCCGCCTCCCTGCCGGGCCCGCCGGCGGAGCGGTCGGCGGGCCGAGGAACGCGAGGTGAGTGTGGCGGGATACGTGCCCGGGCGACAGCCGCAGAGCAGGACCGGTGACCGGGCGGGCAGCCCGGCCCGGCCCACGGCGCCGGGCCGTCCGCGCAGCAGTCCCGCCCGCGCCAATCCGGCGCCCAGGATCACCGCGCTCGGCGGCGGGCAGGGTCTGTCGGCCTCGCTGTCGGCGCTGCGCCGGCTCACCAGCGACCTCACCGCCGTGGTCACCGTCGCCGACGACGGCGGCTCCAGCGGCCGGCTGCGCGAGGAGCTGGGTGTGCTGCCCCCGGGCGACCTGCGCAAGGCGCTGGCCGCGCTGTGCGGGGACGACGACTGGGGCCGCACCTGGTCCGAGGTGATCCAGCAGCGCTTCACCGGCAACGGCGAGCTCGGCGGCCACGCGGTGGGCAACCTGCTGATCGTCGCGCTCTGGGAGAAGCTGGGCGACCCGGTGGCGGCACTGGACTGGGTCGGCCGGCTGCTCAACGTGCAGGGCCGGGTGCTGCCGATGTCGGCGGTGCCGCTGGACATCGAGGCGACCGTCCGCGGCCACGACCCGCTGCGGCCCGGCGAGGTCACGGCCGTGCGCGGTCAGGCCGACGTCGCGGTGACCCCGGGCACCGTGCAGTCGATCCGGCTGCTGCCGGACGAGCCGCCCGCCGTCCCGGAGGCGGTCACCGCCGTCCGGGAGGCGGACTGGGTGGTGCTCGGCCCCGGCTCCTGGTTCACCAGCGTGCTGCCGCACCTGTTGGTGCCCGAGCTGGCCGCGGCGCTCACCGAGACCCGCGCCCGCCGCCTGCTCACCCTGAACCTGGCCCCCCAGCCGGGGGAGACCGAGGGCTTCACGCCGCAGCGTCACCTGGAGGTCATCGCCGACCACGCTCCGGACCTCGCCGTGGATGCGATCCTGGTGGACGAGCGCGCCGTCACCGGCGGGGCCTTCGGCCAGGCCGACCTGGACGGACTGGAGAAGGCCGCCGAACGGATGGGAGCGGCTCTGGTGCTCGGCTCGGTGGCCCGCGCCGACGGGACGCCGCGACACGACCCCGAGCTGTTGGCGGCAGCGTACGACCGGATTTTCCGGACACATGGAAGGATCGGGCCATGGCGATGACTCCAGCGGTGAAGGACGAGATCAGCCGGCTCCCGGTCACCCGGGCCTGCTGTCGCAAGGCGGAGGTGTCGGCGATCCTGCGGTTCGCGGGCGGGCTGCACATCGTGAGCGGCCGCATCGTGATCGAGGCGGAGCTGGACACCGGAGCGGCGGCACGGCGGCTGCGCAAGGACCTGCTGGAGATCTTCGGGCACTCCTCGGACCTGGTGGTGATGGCCCCCGGCGGACTGCGCCGGGGCAGCCGCTTCGTGGTCCGGGTGGTCAAGGACGGCGAGCTGCTGGCGCGCCAGACCGGGCTCGTGGACGGCCGCGGCCGTCCGATCCGGGGCCTGCCCCCGGCGGTCGTCTCCGGGGCCACCTGCGATGCCGAGGCGGCCTGGCGCGGCGCCTTCCTGGCGCACGGCTCGCTCACCGAGCCGGGCCGCTCCTCCTCGCTGGAGATCACCTGCCCCGGCTCGGAGGCCGCCCTCGCCCTGGTCGGTGCCGCCCGCCGGCTCGGCATCCCGGCCAAGGCCCGCGAGGTGCGCGGCGTCGACCGGGTGGTGATCCGCGACGGCGACGCGATCGGCGCCCTGCTGACCCGGCTCGGCGCGCACGAGTCGGTGCTCGCCTGGGAGGAGCGCCGGATGCGGCGCGAGGTGCGCGCCACCGCCAACCGGCTGGCCAACTTCGACGACGCCAACCTGCGCCGCTCGGCCCGCGCCGCGGTGGCGGCCGGCGCCCGGGTGGCCCGCGCGCTGGAGATCCTCGGCGACGAGGTGCCCGAGCACCTGGCCGCGGCCGGCCAGCTGCGGATGCAGCACAAGCAGGCCTCGCTGGAGGAGCTGGGCGCGCTCGCCGACCCGCCGCTGACCAAGGACGCGGTGGCCGGCCGGATCCGCCGCCTGCTGGCGATGGCCGACAAGCGGGCCTCCGAGCTCGGCCTGCCGAGCACCGAGGCCAGCCTCACCGACGAGATGGCGATGAACTGACGCCCACGCTCACGCTCCGTGATCACGACAGGCCGGTGCCCGGACTTCCGGGCGCCGGCCGCGGTCGTTTCCGGACAGCCGCGGCACTCCCGAATTGGTAGAGACCACTGACCTGGGACCAACTGCCCGGCGGGCCAGGGCCGGACGGCCTGAAATGGGGTTTGGGGCACGCCACGCCCGGTCTCACCAGGCGGCGCGATGTGCCGTCCCAGGCCCCGGAGGGGTAGGGTCATAGGCGGTCGGGGACTTCCCAAATCTCATCCCGCCGGGCCTCGCGCCCGGCGTACCTAACGAGGAGATCGGTTCGTGACGATCCGGGTAGGCATCAACGGCTTCGGCCGCATCGGCCGCAACTTCTTCCGCGCGGTCAAGGCCCAGGGCGCGGACATCGAGATCGTCGGTGTCAACGACCTCACCGACACGAAGACCCTGGCTCACCTGCTCAAGTACGACACCACCCTGGGTACCCTCCAGGCCGAGGTCTCGCACACCGAGGACAGCATCACCGTCGACGGCCACACCTTCAAGGTGACCGCCGAGCGTGACCCCGCGAACCTTCCGTGGGCCGCCCTGGGCGCCGACATCGTCGTCGAGTCCACCGGCATCTTCACCAAGGCCGAGGCCGCGAAGAAGCACCTCGCCGCCGGCGCGAAGAAGGTCATCATCTCGGCGCCCGCCACCGACGAGGACGTCACCATCGTCCTGGGTGTCAACGACGAGAAGTACGACGCCGCCAACCACCACATCATCTCCAACGCCTCCTGCACCACCAACTGTGTGGCGCCGATGGCGAAGGTGCTGAACGAGAGCTTCGGCATCGTCAAGGGTCTGATGACCACCGTCCACGCGTTCACCAACGACCAGGTGACCCTGGACTTCCCGCACAAGGACCTGCGCCGTGCTCGTGCGGCCTCGCAGAACATCATCCCGACCTCGACCGGCGCCGCCAAGGCGACCGCCCTGGTCCTGCCGGAGCTGAAGGGCAAGCTGGACGGCACCTCGCTGCGCGTCCCGGTCCCGACCGGCTCCATCACCGACCTGGTCGTCACCCTGGAGCGCGAGGTCACCAAGGACGAGGTCAACGCCGCCTTCCAGAAGGCCGCGCAGGAGGGCCCGCTCAAGGGCATCCTGGCCTACACCGAGGACCCGATCGTCTCCTCGGACATCGTGAACGACCCGGCCTCGTGCATCTTCGACAGCCAGCTCACCATGGTCCAGGGCAACCAGGTCAAGGTGCTCGGCTGGTACGACAACGAGTGGGGCTACTCGAACCGCGTCGTCGACCTGGTCGCCCTCGTCGGCGGGCAGCTCTGACGTTGCGGGAGCTGACGTGATGTAGGGGCGAGGGCCCGGACGGCGTACGGTGCCGACCGGGCCCTCGTTCCGCGCTCAAGGACTTCTCAGGCGGCCCCTGCGCCGTGCCGCCTCACTGCGCATCAACCATCTCCCCAGGAGAAACCGAATCCCCGTGAAGACCATCGAAGAGCTCATCGAAGCCGGTGTCGAAGGCAAGCGCGTCTTCGTGCGCGCCGACCTGAACGTGCCGCTGGACGGCGACACGATCACCGACGACGGCCGCATCCGCGCCGTCGCGCCGACCATCGCCAAGCTGGCCGCGGCCGGTGCGAAGGTCGTCGTCGCCTCGCACCTCGGCCGCCCCAAGGGCGAGCCGGAGTCGCGGTTCTCGCTCGCCCCGGTGGCCGAGCGCCTCGGCGAGATCCTCGGCAAGGACGTCGCCTTCGCCACCGACACCGTCGGCGACAGCGCCGAGGCCACCGCCGCCGCGCTGGCGAACGGCGAGGTCGCGCTGCTGGAGAACCTGCGCTTCAACGCGGGCGAGACCAGCAAGGACGACGCCGAGCGCAAGGCCTTCGCCGAGCAGCTGGCCGCGCTGGCCGACCTGTACGTGGGCGACGGCTTCGGCGCCGTGCACCGCAAGCACGCCTCGGTGTTCGACCTGCCGGCGCTGCTGCCGCACGCCGCCGGCGACCTGATCGCCACCGAGGTCGGCGTGCTGAAGAAGCTCACCGAGGACGTCGCCCGCCCGTACGTCGTCGTGCTCGGGGGCGCCAAGGTCTCCGACAAGCTCGGCGTGATCGACAACCTGCTGGAGAAGGCCGACCGGATCCTGATCGGCGGCGGCATGGCGTACACCTTCCTCAAGGCCAAGGGCCACGAGGTCGGCATCTCGCTGCTGCAGGCGGACCAGATCCCGGTCTGCCTGGAGTACCTGGCCCGGGCCGAGCAGCGGGGCGTCGAGTTCGTGCTGCCGACGGACGTCCTGGTCTCCGCCGAGTTCCCGGACCTCAAGACCAAGGCCCCGGCGAACCCCACGACCGTCGATGCCGACGCCATCCCGGCCGACCAGGAGGGCCTGGACATCGGCCCGAAGACCCGCGAGCTGTACGCGGCCAAGCTGGCCGACGCGGGCACGGTGTTCTGGAACGGCCCGATGGGCGTCTTCGAGCACCCGGACTACGCGAACGGCACCAAGGCCGTCGCGCAGGCCCTGCTCGACAGCGACGCGTTCACCGTGGTCGGCGGCGGCGACTCCGCCGCGGCCGTCCGCATCCTGGGCTTCGACGAGAACGCCTTTGGACACATTTCGACCGGCGGCGGCGCCAGCCTCGAGTACCTGGAGGGCAAGACCCTCCCCGGTCTCGCCGCACTGGAGGACTGACACACATGACCGACCGTCTCCCGCTGATGGCGGGCAACTGGAAGATGAACCTCAACCACCTTGAGGCCATCCAGCACACCCAGAAGCTGGCCTTCGCGCTGGCCGACAAGGACTACGAGGCCGTCGAGGTCGCCGTCCTGGTGCCGTTCACCGACCTGCGCTCGGTGCAGACCCTGGTCTTCGGCGACAAGCTGAAGATCAAGTACGGCTCGCAGGACATCTCGCAGCACGACGGCGGGGCCTACACCGGCGAGGTCTCCGGCCCGATGCTGGCCAAGCTCCAGTGCACCTACGCGGTGATCGGCCACTCCGAGCGCCGCCAGTACCACGGCGAGAACGAGGAGATCGTCAACGCCAAGGTGAAGGCCGCCTACCGGGCCGGGGTCACCCCGATCCTGTGCGTCGGCGAGCCGCTGGAGATCCGCAAGGCCGGCACCCACGTCGAGTACACCCTGGCCCAGCTGGACGGCGGCCTGGCCGACGTCCCGGCCCACCAGGCCGAGTCGATCGTGGTCGCCTACGAGCCGGTCTGGGCGATCGGCACCGGCGAGGTGGCCACCCCGGAGGACGCGCAGGAGGTCTGCGCCGCCATCCGCAAGCGGATCGCCGAGCTGTACGACGCCGAGCTGGCCGGCAAGGTCCGGGTGCTGTACGGCGGTTCGGTGAAGTCGTCGAGCGCGGCCGGTCTGATGGCCAAGCCCGACATCGACGGCGGCCTGGTCGGCGGTGCCTCGCTGGACGCCGACGAGTTCGTCAAGATCGTGCGCTACCGTGAGCAGGCAGTAGGCTAACGCCGCCGCAGCAACGTAGGCTTTGGGGCCGGACCGCCGTACGCGGCCCGGCCCCTTCGCCGAAGATACGAGAGAGTTGGTCCCGTCGTGGTTCTCGGGTTCTCGATTGCCCTGATCATCTTCAGTCTTCTGATGATCCTGCTGGTGCTGCTGCACAAGGGGAAGGGCGGCGGCCTGTCGGACATGTTCGGCGGTGGCGCGATGTCCACCGGCGGCGGTTCGGCGGTGGCCGAGCGCAACCTGGACCGCATCACCATCGTGGTCGGCGTGGGATGGTTCGCGTCCATCATCGTCCTCGGCCTGCTGATGAAGACCTCGGTCTGACGTATCCCTGACGCCCCGTCGCCCGAGCGCCTATCCTGGGACGGTCGGGTGCGGAGGCGATGGTGGCGGATGCTTAACACCTGCTTACACTAGGACGACTTTCGCCACCGACGCGCACCGCGGCGGGTCGGCGCACCAGTACGCAGGGAGTCAGACCGTGGCAAGTGGCAATGCCATCCGTGGCAGCAGGGTCGGGGCCGGCCCGATGGGCGAGGCGGAGCGCGGCGAGTCCGCCCCGCGCAACCGGATCTCCTTCTGGTGCGCGAACAAGCACGAGACCCGTCCCAGCTTCGCCGCCGAAGCGGCGATCCCGGAGACCTGGGACTGCCCGCGCTGCGGCTTCCCCGCGGGGCAGGACCAGCACAACCCGCCGGCGCCCTCGCGCAACGAGCCCTACAAGACCCACCTCGCCTACGTCCGTGAGCGGCGCACCGACGCCGACGGCGAGGCGATCCTGGCCGAGGCGCTGGCGAAGCTCCGCGGCGAGATCTGAGTCCGGCGCAACGGTCCGAACGCAACGGCAAACAGCACGAAGGGCGCCACCGTCGAGTGACGGTGGCGCCCTTCGGCGTCGCCGGGCCGGCTACGCGGAGGCCGGCGGGTAGAGCTGCGGCGGGATCCGCTCCGCGGCGGCGCGGTCCAGCAGCCACAGGGTGCGGCTGCGGCCGTACGCCCCGGAGGCGGGCGCCTGGAGCTCGCCCGGGCCGGACAGCGCCAGCGCGACCGCGCCCGCCTTGTCCTCCCCGGCGGCCAGCAGCCAGACCTCGCGGGCGGTGCGGATCGCCGGGAGGGTGAGCGAGACCCGGGTCGGCGGGGGCTTGGGGGCCCCGCGCACGCCGACCACGGTCAGCTCGGTCTCCCGCACGCCCGGGTGCTCGGGGAAGAGCGAGGCGACGTGGGTGTCCGGGCCGACGCCGAGCAGCAGCACGTCGAAGGCCGGGACGCCGAGCCGGTCGCCCGGGCCGGCCGCCTTCGCCAGCTCCTCGGCGTAGCGGGCGGCGGCGGCCTCCACGTCCGAGCCGTCCACCCCGTCCGAGGCGGGCATCTCGTGCACCCGCGCCGGGTCGAGCGGGACGGCGTCCAGCAGTTCGGCGCGGGCCTGGACGGCGTTGCGCTCCGGGTCGGCGGCGGGCAGGAAGCGCTCGTCGCCCCACCAGAGGTCCAGCCGGCCCCAGTCGACCGCGTCGCGCGCCGGGGAGGCGGCGATCGCGGCCAGCAGGGCGTTGCCGTTGCGGCCGCCGGTGAGCACCACCGAGGCGCTGCCGCGGGCGGCCTGGGCGTCCACGATCCGGGTGATCAGACGGGCCGCGGCCGCCTGGGCCATCAGCTCCTTGTCCCGGTGGACGACGAGCTGGGGGGTCGCGTTGGTCATGCGTCGTCCTTGGCGGCGCGCTTGCCGGCGGCCTTCCGGGCGGGCTTCCGGTCCGCCGTCCCGGCGGTCACCCGGTCCGGGTTGGCCACGGCGGCCTCGGCGGCCTCCTCGACGGCGTCCTCGGCGACCTCCCGGGCGACCCTCTCCGCCGCCGCGGTCTCGGCGTTGGCCGGCTCGTGCAGCTGGTCGACGGGCGTGCGCACGGCCGTCGCGTAGATGTCGTCCGGGTCCAGGCGGCGCAGCTCCTCGGCGATCAGCTCCGAGGTCTCGCGCCGCTTGAGCGCCACCTGGCGGTCCGGCGAGCCGGGCATGGAGAGCGTGCCCAGCAGGCCGTCCGGGCGGTCCAGGGTGATGTCCCCGTCCTTGGTGCGCAGGTGCACCGCGGTGATGCCGGGGCCGTTGGTGACGACCCGCTCGACCGGCACGTGCAGCCGGTTGGTCAGCCAGAGGCCGAGCAGCTCGACGCTGGGGTTGTAGGACTCGCCCTCGACCACCGCGGAGACGATCGTGGACGGCCGCTGGTCCAGCGCGGCGGCCAGCATCGAGCGCCAGCCGGTGACCCGGGTCCAGGCCAGGTCGGTGTCGCCCGGGGTGTAGCTCTGCGCGCGCTGGGCGAGCTGGCCGACCGGGGACTCGGCGGTGACGGCGTCGGTGATCCGGCGCTGGGCGATCGAGCCCAGCGGGTCCTGCGCCGGGTGCAGCGGCGCGTTGTCCGGCCACCAGACGACGGTCGGGGCGTCCGGCAGCAGCAGCGGCAGGACCACCGACTGGGCGTGCGCGGCGAGTTCGCCGTGCATCCGCAGGACGACCGTCTCGCCGGAGCCGGCGTCCGAGCCGACCAGGATCTCGGCGTCCAGCCGGGTCTCGGCGCGGGCCCGGGGCGAGCGCCCGGCGCGCTTGATCACCGCGAGGGTGCGCATCGGGTGCTCGCGGGAGGCGTCGTTGGCGGCCTTGAGGGCGTCGTAGGCGCTGCCCTCGTCGGTCACGATCACCAGGGTGAGCACCATGCCGGCGGCGCCGGAACCGCGGGCCCGGCGCGCCTCCATCAGCGCGGCGTTGATCTTGCTGGACGTCGTGTTGGTGAGGTCGATCTTCATGGCCGGCGCCAGCTCCTGCCGTCTCGTGCGAGCATCTCGTCCGCCTCGACCGGGCCCCAGGTCCCCGCCGCGTACTGGGCGGGCTTGCCGTGGGTGTCCCAGTACTTCTCGATCGGGTCGAGGATCTGCCAGGAGAGCTCGACCTCCTGGTGGCGCGGGAACAGGTTGGCGTCGCCGAGCAGCACGTCGAGGATGAGCCGCTCGTACGCCTCCGGGCTGGACTCGGTGAAGGACTCGCCGTAGGCGAAGTCCATCGTCACGTCCCGGACCTCGAAGGAGGTGCCCGGCACCTTGGAGCCGAACCGCACGGTGACGCCCTCGTCCGGCTGGACCCGGATGACCAGGGCGTTCTGCCCCAGCTCCTCGGTCGCGTAGGAGTCGAACGGCAGGTACGGGGCGCGCTGGAAGACGACCGCGATCTCGGTGACCCGGCGGCCCAGGCGCTTGCCGGTCCGCAGGTAGAACGGGACGCCCGCCCAGCGGCGGTTGTTGATCTCCAGCTTGATGGCCGCGTAGGTGTCGGTCTTGGAGTCCGGGTCGATCCCGTCCTCGTCCAGGTAGCCGACGACCTCCTCGCCGCCCTGCCAGCCGGACGCGTACTGGCCGCGCACGGTGTGCCGGCCGAGGTCGGCCGGGAGCTTGACGGCGCTGAGCACCTTGAGCTTCTCGGCCACCAGCGCCTTGGGGTGGAAGGACGCCGGCTCCTCGATGGCGGTGAGCGCCATCAGCTGGAGCAGGTGGTTCTGGATCACGTCACGGGCGGAGCCGATGCCGTCGTAGTAGCCGGCCCGGCCGCCGATGCCGATGTCCTCGGCCATGGTGATCTGCACGTGGTCGACGTACGACCGGTTCCAGATCGGCTCGAACATCTGGTTGGCGAAGCGCAGCGCCAGGATGTTCTGGACCGTCTCCTTGCCCAGGTAGTGGTCGATCCGGAAGACCTCGTCCCGGGGGAAGACCTCGTGGACGACCTTGTTGAGCTCCTGCGCGCTCTCCAGGTCGTGGCCGAAGGGCTTCTCGATGACCGCGCGGCGCCACGAGGTCCTGCCGGTCCCCTCCTGCCCGTTGGCGGGCGAGGAGGGCGGGTCGGCCAGGCCGTGCTTCTTGAGCTGCTGGACGACGGTGGGGAAGAACTTCGGCGGGACGGACAGGTAGAAGGCGAAGTTGCCGCCGGTGCCCTGGGCCTTGTCCAGCTCCTCGATGGTCTCGCGCAGCTTGTCGAAGGCGTCGTCGTCGTCGAAGGTCCCGTGGACGAAGCGCATGCCCTTGGCGAGCTGCTGCCAGACCTCCTCCCGGAACGGGGTGCGGGCGTGGTCCCGGACGGCGTCGTGGACCTCCTTGGCGAAGTCCTCGTCGTCCCACTCGCGGCGGGCGAAGCCGACGAGGGAGAAGCCCGGCGGCAGCAGACCGCGGTTGGCCAGGTCGTAGATGGCCGGCATCAGCTTCTTGCGGGACAGGTCGCCGGTGACCCCGAAGATGACCAGACCGGACGGCCCCGCGATGCGCGGGAGCCGTCGGTCGGAGGGGTCACGAAGCGGGTTGACGGGGGTGGGCGGGAGATCGTCCGCGTCCGATTCCGGTGTCAACTCGGGGAAATCAGTGCTCACTTGATGGGCTCCGCTTTCGTGCGCTGGCTGTGAGCAGGGGTCACTTCTCGTCGGCGAAGGAAGCGAGCGAGGCGGTGACGGTGTCGAGCAGCTCGTTCCAGGACTGCTCGAACTTCTCGACGCCCTCGTCCTCCAGCAGCTGGACGACGTCGTCGTAGTCCACGCCGGCCGCGGCGATCGCGTCCAGCACGGCCTTGGCGTCGGCGTAGTTGGGGGCGATGGTGTTGCCGGTGACCACGCCGTGGTCGGCGGTGGCGTCCAGGGTGGCCTCGGGCATCGTGTTGACGGTGCCGGGGGCGACCAGCTCGGTGACGTACAGGGTGTCCGGCAGGGCCGGGTCCTTGACGCCGGTCGAGGCCCACAGCGGGCGCTGCGGCTTGGCGCCGGCGGCCTCCAGGGCGCTCCAGCGGGCGCTGCCGGCGGTCTTGCCGTCGACGCTGCCGAAGACCTCCTCGTACGCCTGGTAGGCGAGGCGGGCGTTGGCCAGCGCGGCCTTGGAGCGCAGGTTCCTGGCCTCGCCGCCGATCTTGTCCAGGCGCTTGTCGATCTCGGTGTCCACGCGGGAGACGAAGAAGGAGGCGACCGACTCGATCTGGGAGAGGTCCAGGCCCTTGGCCTTGGCGGCCTCCAGGCCGGTCAGGTAGGCGTCGATGACGGCCTTGTAGCGCTCCAGCGAGAAGATCAGCGTGACGTTGACGCTGATGCCCCTGCCGATGACCTCGGCGATCGCGGGCAGGCCGGCCTTGGTGGCGGGGATCTTGATGAAGACGTTCGGGCGGTCGACCAGCCACCACAGCTGCTTGGCCTCGGCCACGGTGGTGGCGGTCTCGTGCGCCAGGCGCGGGTCGACCTCGATGGAGACCCGGCCGTCGCGGCCGTTGGAGGCGTCGTAGACCGGGCGCAGCACGTCGGCCGCGTCGCGCACGTCCGAGGTGGTGATCATGCGGATCGCCTCGTCGGTGGTGACCTTGCGGACGGCGAGGTCGCGCAGCTGGCCGTCGTAGGAGTCGTCCCCGGAGCCGGCGATGGCCTTCTGGAAGATGGTCGGGTTGGTGGTCACGCCCACCACGTGCTTGTTCTGCACCAGTTCGGCCAGGTTGCCGGAGTTCAGCCGCTTGCGGCTGAGGTCGTCCAGCCAGATCGCAACGCCTTCGTCGCTGAGGCGCTTCAGTGCGTCAGTCATGGTGCTTCAGTCCCTTTGTTCTTCTGCTTCGTGGGGTGGTCGAAGGGCCGGGGCGCCGATGTGCGGTCGGCGGCCCCGGCCGGGTGCCGCTAGCGGTTGACGGCCTCGAGGGAGCGCAGGGCGTTGTGGGCCTCGGCCACCACGCGCTCGCTGGTGATGCCGAACTCCTCGAAGAGCACCTTGTAGTCGGCGGAGGCGCCGAAGTGCTCCAGCGAGACGATCCGGCCGTGGTCGCCGACCAGCTCGCGCCAGCCCTGGGCGATGCCGGCCTCGACCGAGACGCGGGCCTTGACCGACGGCGGCAGCACGCTGTCGCGGTAGGCCTGGTCCTGCTCCTGGAACCACTCGAAGGACGGGACCGAGACCACGCGGGTGGCGATGCCCTCGGCCTCCAGCACCTCGCGGGCCCGGACGGCCAGCTGGACCTCGGAGCCGGTGCCCAGCAGGATCACCTGCGGGTCGCCGGTGGAGGCCTCGGCCAGCACGTAGGCGCCCTTGGCGGTGCCCTCGGCGGAGGCGAAGACCTCGCGGTCGAAGGTCGGGACGTTCTGGCGGGTCAGCGCGAGGCCGACCGGGCCGGGGTGGCTGGTCTGGCGCTCGATGAGGGTGCGCCAGGCGACGGCCGTCTCGTTGGCGTCGGCCGGGCGGACCATGGCCAGGCCCGGGATGGCGCGCAGCGAGGCCATGTGCTCGACCGGCTGGTGGGTCGGGCCGTCCTCGCCGAGGCCGATCGAGTCGTGCGTCCAGACGTAGGTGACCGGCAGCTTCATCAGCGCGGCCAGACGGACGGCCGGGCGCATGTAGTCGGCGAAGACCAGGAAGGTGCCGCCGTACACGCGGGTCCTGCCGTGCAGGGCGATGCCGTTCATGGTCGAGCCCATGGCGTGCTCGCGGATGCCGAAGTGGATCGTCCGGCCGTACGGGCTCGCCGACTTCAGCGGGTTGCCCTCGGGGAGGAAGGAGCTGTCCTCGTCGATGGTGGTGAGGTTGGACTCCGCGAGGTCGGCCGAGCCGCCCCACAGCTCCGGGATCACCGCGCCGAGCGCCTTGAGGGTCTCGCCGGAGGCCTTGCGGGTGGCGACGTCCTTGCCGGCCGGGAAGGAGGGGACGGCCTTCTTCCAGCCCTCGGGCAGCTCGCCGGCCTGGATGCGGTCGAACTCGGCGGCCCGGTGCGCGTCGGCGGCGCGCCAGGCGTCGAAGCCCTGCTGCCACTGGTCGCGGGCGGCCTTGCCGCGCTTGATGACCAGCCGGGCGTGCTCGATGACCTGGTCGCTGACCTCGAAGGTCTTCTCCGGGTCGAAGCCCAGGACCTTCTTGGTGGCGGCGATCTCGGCGGCGCCGAGCGCGGAGCCGTGCGCCTTGGCGGTGTTCTGGGCGTCCGGGGCCGGCCAGGCGATGATCGTGCGCATCGCGATCAGCGACGGGCGGGAGGTCTCGGCCTTGGCGGCGGCCAGCGCACCGGCGAGGGCCTCGACGTCGATGTCGCCGTTGGCCTTCGGGGTGACGCGCTGCACGTGCCAGCCGTACGCCTCGTAGCGCTTGAGGACGTCCTCGGAGAAGGCCGTCTCGGTGTCGCCCTCGATCGAGATGTGGTTGTCGTCGTACAGCGCGACCAGGTTGCCCAGCTTCTGGTGGCCGGCCAGCGAGGAGGCCTCGGCGGAGATGCCCTCCTCCAGGTCGCCGTCGGAGACGATGGCCCAGACGGTGTGGTCGAAGGGGGACTCCCCGGCCGCCGTCTCCGGGTCGAACAGGCCGCGCTCGTAGCGGGCGGCCATCGCCATGCCGACCGCGTTGGCGATGCCCTGGCCGAGCGGGCCGGTGGTGGTCTCCACGCCGGCGGTGTGGCCGTGCTCGGGGTGGCCCGGGGTGCGGCTGCCGGCCACGCGGAAGGCCTTGAGGTCGTCCAGCTCCAGGCCGTAGCCCGAGAAGTACAGCTGGGTGTAGAGCGTCAGGCTGGTGTGCCCGGGGGAGAGGACGAAGCGGTCGCGCCCGACCCAGGACGGGTCCGTCGGGTCGTGGCGCAGGAATCGCTGGAAGATCAGGTACGCGGCCGGGGCCAGCGACATGGCCGTCCCGGGATGTCCGTTGCCGACCTTCTGGACAGCGTCCATGGCCAGGACCCGCGCGGTGTCAACCGTGCGCTCGTCCAGATCGGTCCACTCGAATGCGTTCGTCGGCGCAGTGCTCACCCTGTCTCAGGGCTCCTTCCATTGTGAAGAGTGACCCCGTGAATGGGGACCGGGTCGGCCACGGCGCTGTGGTCCCGACGCTGGGTGGTGCCGGTCACGGAGGGTAGATCCCGCTTCTGCGTGCGAGCCTACCGTCCGGGTCGGGGCTCACCCTCCGTGCTGGGACAACCGGCAATTCCCCCTGCAGATTCCCACCGGGAACGCCGGGAGGGATTTGTCCCAGACTCTCCCGAATCGCGGCTCCGCGCCGCTCCGGTGGTCAGGACGGGCTAGCGGACCTCCCCGGAGGCCTCCGGGGGCGTCGCCCGGGCGGTTCACCCGGGGGTGTGCGTTCCGCCTCGCCGGGGGACCCCGGAGCCGGATGCGATATATGGAACGTCTATGGTGTCGTGGTACGCGCAGAGCGGACGATTCGGGACCCTTCGTTCCTGTGGACGCCTGCGAGGATTCATCTTCAGTTGGGGTGTTAGTGACCGCCGTCGAAACCCGTCCCGCCGGGGTCACCGGGGCGACTCCTGCGCACCGGCCGTTCGGGGCCCGTGTCGGCGCGTTCGTCGCACTGACCAAGCCGCGGATCATCGAGCTGCTGCTGATGAGCACCGTGCCGGTGATGTTCCTGGCTCAACAGGGCGTGCCGAACATGCTGCTGGTGCTGAAGGTCGTCATCGGCGGCTACCTCTCGGCCGGCGGCGCCAACGCCCTCAACATGTACATCGACCGGGACATCGACGCGATCATGTCGCGCACCGAGCGGCGGCCGATCGTCACCGGGATGGTGTCGCCGCGCGAGGCGCTGGTGTTCGGCGTCGTGCTCGCGGTCGTCTCGACCCTGCTGCTGGGCTTCGGGGTCAACTGGCTGTCGGCCGGGCTGGCGCTGGGCGCGCTGCTGTTCTACGTGTTCGTCTACACGCTGGGGCTCAAGCGGCGCACCTCGCAGAACATCGTCTGGGGCGGCATCGCCGGCTGCATGCCGGTGCTGGTCGGCTGGTCCTCGGTGACCAACTCGATGTCCTGGGCCGCGGTGGTGCTGTTCCTGGTGGTGTTCTTCTGGACGCCGCCGCACACCTGGGTGCTGTCGATGAAGGTCCGCGACGACTACGCGCGGGCCGGCGTGCCGATGCTGCCGGTGATCAAGGGCAACGTGGCGGTCGGCAAGCAGGTCGTCATCTACTCCTGGGTGATGGTGGCGGTCTCGCTGGCGCTCTGGCCGCTGGGACACATGAGCTGGCTGTACCCGGTCGCCGCGGTGCTGCTGGGCGCGGCCTGGCTGCGCGAGGCGCACGCGCTGTACGGGCGGGCCAAGGCCGGGATCGTGGGCGCGAAGCTCAAGGAGATGCGGCTGTTCCACTGGTCGATCACCTACCTGTCGCTGCTGATGGTGGTCTGCGCGATCGACCCGTTCGTCAAGTAGGGATCCGTTCGTGACGTAGGGATTCGTCGGGAGAGCCCCGGTCCGGTGGACCGGGGCTCTCCCGCGTTCCGGGAGGGTGTCAGCGTCCGGGGAGTTCGGACGGGCCGACGTGGCCGTCCAGCCAGTCCCGCAGCGGCTGGGAGGCGCGCAGGAAGCCGGTGATCCGGGTGTGGGCGGCGCGGGTCTCCAGCCACCCGGCCGGCTCCCACTCCTGCCAGGCCACCAGGCCCTTGTGGCGCAGCAGCCCGATCCTGGGGTGGTCCTTGGGGTAGCCCCGCGGGGCCGACTTGAGGGAGTCCCGGCCGACCACCCGCGGGCCCGCCCGCTCCACCGAGGCGATCACCCGTTCCAGCTCGGCGCCGCCGAGGTCCTCGGCGACGGCGGCCCGGTAGCGCTCCAGCTGGTCCGGGGCGAGCCGGTACAGGCCGTTGCCGCAGGCCAGGCCGTCGGCGGAGAGCTGGATGTAGCCGCCGCCCTCCAGATGGGCGCCGATGTGGGTCTTGTACGGGGACTTGTCGGCGCTGAACCGGATGTCGCGGTTGGGGCGGAACACCTTCCCCGGCCCGAACTCGGGCTCCAGGTCGGCGAGCAGCTGCTCCATCGGGGTCCGTACGGCGTCCTCGTACCGCGCCTTGTGGGCCTGCCAGAAGGTCTTGGAGTTGTCGGCTTCCAGGTGCTCGTAGAAGTCGAGCGCCTCGGCCGGCCAGCCGGAGAAGGTCACTCCTCCAGTATGTGGCCCGGTGCACAGGGTGCTCCCGTCGCCAGCGGCGCTACCGGTGGGTAGCATGCGGGCATGAGCAGCGTTGAGACCGCCACCGCGCCGGACGCCCGTACCGAGCGCCGTGCCAAGCGCATCGCCAAGCACCTGACCAGCTTCGCCCGGCAGCACGGGGGCAGCGCCGACGCGGTCGTCGAGTACGTCGGCTCCGTGGCCACCCGGATCGTCGTGGTGGGCGCGGACGGCGCCTGGGGCGACCAGGTGGCCCCCAGCTACGCCGTCGGCCGCCGGGCCGCGGAGCTGGCCGGGCTGACCCTGCACGAGGACTTCGAGGGCGAGCTGGGCCTCAAGGTGAAGACCGGCGCGTACGAGTGGAAGCGGATGGCCGGCATCCAGCTCGGCGGCTGAACCCGGCCCGGACACGGCGACGGCCCGGCTCCTCCGTGCGGAGGAGCCGGGCCGTCGGTGCTGCCGGGGGTCAGACCGAGGCGGTCTGCGGGGCCTGGGCGGGCAGCTGATCGGCGGTCGCCGCGTCCGCGCGGGTGCGCAGGGCGAGCGGGACGCGCAGCGCGGCGATCCAGGTGAGGGCGGCGAGCAGCATGTGCAGGCCGACCATGAGCTCGGGCGCGTCCGTGAAGTACTGGACGAAGCCGAGCACGCCCTGCAGCAGCAGGACGGCGAGCAGCTCCTTGGCCCGGGCGCGGGCGGGCTGCGGGGCCTTGACGGCGGCGAAGACGAAGATCACCGCGATGGCCAGGCCGACCGAGACGAACGCGAAGTCGGCGTGGAACTGGGCGAGGCGGTCGTAGTCGATCGGGATGCGCGGGACGATCTTGTTGTCCTTGGGCGTGCCGGGGTGGTGCCCGGCGCCGGTCACCAGGGTGCCGGCCGCGACGAGCAGGCCGATCACGGTGACCAGGACGTACGAGAGCCGGTGGATCGGCCGGGCCACCGAGAGGCGGGGCGGGCCGTCGCCCTCCTTGGACCGCTCCCACATCAGCAGCGCGACCCAGACCAGGGCCATCGCGGCGATCATGTGCAGCGCCACGGTGTACGGGTTGAGGCCGGTCAGCACGGTGATGCCGCCGAGTACGGCGTTGCTCATCACCAGCCAGAACTGCGCCCAGCCGAGCCGGGTCATGCTGTGCCGCCAGGGCCGGTGGCAGCGGGCGGCCAGGATGGCCCAGCCGACGGCGGCGCTCAGCACGTAGGTGAGCATCCGGTTGGTGAACTCGACGACGCCGTGGAAGCCCATCTCGGCGGTGGGCGTCAGGCTCTCGTCGGTGCATCGGGGCCAGGTCGTACAGCCGAGGCCGGAGGCGGTGAGCCGGACGGCGCCGCCGGTGACGACGATCACCACGCTCATCACCAGCGCGGCGAACGTGGCGCGGCGGACCATCTCGGCGGATGGCTGCCAGCGCTCGGCGAGCAGGGAGAAGGGGTTAGGCACGGGGTCAATCGTAGGCGGCCTTACAGGCGATCTTGGGGCGGGGCACGGCTGCGCGCGGCCGCGGGCGGCGGAGTCCGGGGCCGGCGACACGCCGGGAGGGGACACGCGGACAAAGGGGGTGAATCCCTCAAGATGCGCATTGGTCTTGACCAATTGTGGTTCGGGTGGAGAGAGTGCGCCTCTGGTCCATACCTTTTTTTCGGACCTCTCTCCCACCTCCTCCCGCACGTAAGCGGAGACCTGCACATGCGCATATCCACTTCCGCCGCCGCGCTCGCCGTCGGTGGCTCTCTCGCACTGGCCGGCCTGATCGCGCCGGCCGCCCAGGCCGTCGGCGCCGACCAGGAGTGCCGCGGTCTCGGGGTCGCCAACCTCTACGGCGAATTCATCGAGGGCGACGACACCCACACCCCCGACGCCGAGGGCGCGGTCGCGGTCGGCGGCAACGCCGACTTCACCGGCGGCTTCTCGGTCGGCCAGGAGCTCACCGCGGCCCAGGTCGACGCCCTGCCCGGCAAGAACGCCCTGGTCGTGGCGGGCCGGATCACCGGCCACAACACCCAGGTGATGAAGGGCAACGGCGTCTTCGGCTCCAAGGCCGACGGCGCCACCGTCCAGGCCCACCAGGGGGCCGTCGCCCAGGGCTCCTCGCCGATCGACTTCAAGGCCGAGTTCGCCAAGCTGCGCGCCGCCGCGACCTCGCTGGCCGCCGTGCCGCAGACCGCCGGCGCCACCGTCCAGGCCGAGGGCGCCAAGCTGACGTTCACCGGCGGGGACGCGAAGTACAACAGCTTCACCGTCGACGCGGCCCGGCTGCAGGGCGCCAAGGACGTCTTCCTCAAGGTGCCGGCCGGCTCGGTGACGGTGGTCAACGTGACCGGCGGCTCGTACGACATGGCGGCGGCCGGGACCACCGGCTTCCATCTGTGGGACGACGGCCGGAAGGCCTTCGTGCTGGACGACAAGCTGCAGAGTGCCGCGGGCGGGGCGATCCGCTCCAAGCTGCTCTGGAACTTCCCGACCGCCACCAAGGTGGTCAAGAACAGCCAGGCCGCCTGGGCCGGGACCGTGCTCGCGCCGAACGCCGCCTTCGACCTCGGCAGCGGCGGTCCGGTCAACGGCTCGGTGATCGCCGCCTCGCTGACCGGCAAGGGCGGTGCGGAGACGCACCACTACCCCTTCACCGGCTGCCTGCCGGGCACCGTGCCGACGCCGTCCGGCACGCCGACGGTGCCGCCGACCGTGCCGAGCGGCTCGCCGTCGGCCACGCCGAGCGCCTCGACCTCCCCGAGCGCTTCGGCGAGCCCCTCGGGCAGCCCGTCCGCCCCGGCGACCGGCACGCCCGGCGCCGGCGGTTCGCCCAGCGCGTCGGCCGGTGGCGCGACCACCGCCCCGTCGGTCTCGGGCAGCCCGTCCGCCCAGCCGGACGCGGGCGGCAACCTGGCGCACACCGGCTCCGGCCCGGTGCTGCCGATGGCGATCGGCGGTGCGGTCGTGCTCGCGGCCGGCGGTGCGATCGTGGTGGCCGCCCGGCGCAAGGCGGCCAGGAAGGCCTGAGCCGGTCGAGCCCGCCCCGGCGGCGGCCCCCGGCCGCGGAGGGGCGGAATCGACGGAAAGGCCGGAATGGCCCGCTGTTCGTCGGCTGACCGAATCGGAGCCCTCGGTGATTGAACCCGATCACCGAGGGCTCCGTTCTGTCTTGAAGGTGACGAAGTCCATTCAGGTTTGTCGAATCCGCGTTCCGCGAGGTGACGGCTGTGATGGGCTGGTCATGCACATCGGAAGACGGACGGACAGTCGATATCCGGTCGTACGGCGGGGTGTGGCGGGGTGCGGGAGTGCCGGTAGAGTCCCCCGGACAGTCGTAGCGGGCCACCGCGAACCACTCAACACGCCTGCTGCACAAGACCGTTCGGAGGGGAACAAAGTAATGGCACGACAGCAGCGGCACTTCGCGATCGGTGCGACGGCGCTTGCCGGAACGGCTGCGGCCGGTTTTCTCCTGCCCCTGGCGCTGGCCACCAATGCCTCGGCGCACGTGCCGAGTTGGACGGTGACCTGCGACAAGATCGTGATCGATCTGATCAACTACAGCGGCAACGAGACCGTGAAGAACACCGTCAGCCTCACCATCGACGGCGAGAAGGTCCTGGATGGCAAGACCTTCCCGAAGGAGTACCACGGCACCTTCCCGGTGAAGGATCACAACGCCCCGATCAAGGCGAACCTGGTGGTCACCACCACGGAGAACCCGAACGAGAAGGGCTGGAACATCAACGAGACCAAGACCATCGAGCCGTGCCACACGCCGACTCCCACCCCCACGCCCACCCCCACCAAGACGCCGACCCCGACGCCGACGCCGACCGCGACCGCGACCCCGACCCCCACGCCGTCGACCACGCCCCCGGCCACGCCGACCCCGTCGGCCACGCCCACCCCGAGCAAGACCCCGACGCCGACCCCGACGCCCACCACCAGCGCGCCGGCGCTCGCCCAGACCGGTAGCAGCGACTCGACCCCGATCATCGCGGCGGCCGGCGGCGGCGTGCTGCTGGTCGGCGGCGCGCTCGTCCTGCTCGCCCGCAAGCGCCGCGGCGGCAGCGAGAGCTGACACCCCGGCCCGATGACCACGACGCCCCCCGGCCCAAGGCGGCCGGGGGGCGTCGTGCGTCGGTACCCGCCGACCTACTCCCAGCGGAAGAAGCGGGCGGCCGCGGCCAGGCCGAGCACCGACCAGCCGGCCAGGATGCCGAGGTCGGCCCACGGCACCCCGGCACCGTTCTGGAGCACCGACCGCAGGCCGTCCGAGAGCGCCGAGATCGGCAGCAGCTCCAGCACCGACCGCACGGCCTCGGGGAACCTGGTCAGCGGCACGATCACCCCGCCGCCGAGCAGCAGCAGGACGAACACCAGGTTGGCGCCGGCCAGGGTGGCCTCGGCCTTCAGGGTGCCGGCCATCAGCAGGCCGAGCCCGGAGAACGCGGCGGTGCCGAGGACCAGCAGCGCGGCGACGGTCAACGGGTCGCCGTGCGGGGACCAGCCGAGGGCCAGCGCGATCACCGACAGCAGCGCCACCTGCAGCGCCTCCGTCACCAGGACGCAGCCGGTCTTGGCGGTCAGCAGCGCCCAGCGCGGCAGCGGGCTGGCGCCGAGCCGCTTCAGGACGCCGTAGCGGCGCTCGAACCCGGTGGCGATGGCCTGGCCGGTGAAGGCGGTGGACATCACGGCCAGCGCCAGCAGGCCGGGCGCCAGGAAGTCGACCCGCTTGCCGGGGCCCTCGACCGCGACGACGTCCACCGCGGAGAACAGCACCAGCAGCACGGTCGGGATGACCACGGTGAGCAGCAGCTGCTCGCCGTTGCGCAGCAGCATCCGGGTCTCGAACGCGGTCTGGGCGAGCAGCATCCGGCCGACGGGCGCGGGGCCCGGCGCGGGGGAGTAGTCGGTCGTGGCGGCGGTCATGGTTCCCTCACTCCGTTCGCTCACGAGCGCAGCTCCCGTCCGGTCAGGTCGAGGAAGACGTCCTCCAGGCTGCGGCGCTGGACGGACAGCCGTTCGGGCAGGACGCCGGAGGCCGCGCACCAGCCGGTGACGGTGGCCACCAGCTTCGGGTCGACGGGCGCCTCGACGCGGTAGCTGCCGGGGGCGGTCTCGGTGGCCGCGGCGCCCTCGGGCAGCTCCTTGAGCAGCGGGCCGAGGTCGAGGCCGGGCGGGCCGTCGAAGCGCAGGGAGTCCTCGGCGCCGCCGCGGCACAGCTCCTCGGTGGTGCCGTCGGCGATCACCCGGCCGCGGTCCACGACGGCGACCCGGTCGGCGAGCTGCTCGGCCTCGTCCATGTGGTGGGTGGTGACGACCACGGTGACGCCGTCCCGGCGCAGGTCGCGCACCAGCTCCCAGGTGGCCCGCCGGGCCTGCGGGTCGAGGCCCGCGGTGGGCTCGTCCAGGAAGACCAGCTCGGGGCGGCCGACCACGGCCATCGCCAGGGCGAGCCGCTGCTGCTGGCCGCCGGACAGCCGCCGGTAGGCGGTGCGGCCGCAGGAGCCGAGGCCGAGGCGCTCGACCAGGGCGTCCACGTCCAGCGGGTGGGCGTGCAGCTTGGCGGTGTGCCGCAGCATCTCGACGGCGCGCGCGCCCGCGTACACGCCGCCGGACTGCAGCATGACGCCGATCCGGGGCCGCAGCGCGGCGCTCCGGGCGACCGGGTCGAGGCCGAGGACCCGGACGGTGCCGGCGTCGGGGCGGCGGTAGCCCTCGCAGGTCTCGATGGTGGTGGTCTTGCCGGCGCCGTTGGGGCCGAGGACGGCGGTGATCGCGCCGGCCGGGATGGTGAGGTCGAGGCCGTCCACCGCGAGCTTGTCGCCGTAGCGTTTGACCAGCCCGGCGATCTGGACCGCGGGTTCGGAGTGCATACCGGCGAGTGTAAGAGGGCCTGACGCGCGGGCCGGACGGCGGCTCGATGATCGTTTTCGCAGGTCAGGTAAGGCTAACCTGCGTGACAGATGACACCGGTGAGGCCTGGATCACGGGTTGTCCCGACGGAAGGAATTACGCAACACTGGTGTTGTGAAAAACATGCGCGAGCACGCCCAGCAGCAGGAGGCCGAGACGGCCTCCTCCTGCGACGTGCCCGTGACGGCGGCCGAGGTGCTGCTGGAGGGCCACCGGGCCACCCGGGACCGGGTCGCCCGGTCGATCCTGGACCACGGCCCCTCCTCCGCCGCCGACCTGGCGAACCGGCTCGGCCTCACCGCCGCCGCCGTCCGCCGCCACCTCGACGGGCTGGTCGCCACCCGTCTGGTCGAGTCCCGCGAACAGCGGGTCTACGGAAGCCGCGGCCGGGGCCGTCCGGCCAAGGTCTTCGCCCTCACCGACGCCGGCCGGGACGCCTTCTACCAGGCGTACGACCAGCTCGCCGCCGACGCGCTGCGCTGGATCGCGGACTCGGTGGGCGGCGGCAAGGCGGGGGAGGAGGCGGTCGCCGCCTTCGCCCGCGCCCGGTTCGGCCAGCAGGCCGAGAAGTACCTGGAGGCCCTGCGCCTGGCCGCCGCCGGGGAACGCACCGAGGCGCTGGCCCAGGCGCTGAGCGCGGACGGGTACGCTGCCACGGTGCGGCGTGTCCCGTCGGCCGCGGCCAAGGCCCCGGCGGGCGCCCAGCTCTGCCAGCACCACTGCCCGGTCGCGCACATCGCCGAGCAGTTCCCGCAGCTCTGCGAGGCGGAGACCGAGGTCTTCTCCCGGCTCCTGGGCACCCATGTGCAACGGCTGGCCACGATCGCCCACGGCGACGGGGTCTGCACCACCTATGTGCCGGCACCCGGTGCCGCATCGTCGCCCGCCCAGCCCCCGGCGGGACGCGGCTCCGATGCAGTGCCGACTGCCGGTACGTCCACCGAAGATTCAGCGTCCGCGCGTTAGGAAGCTCGCATGACTGACACCGTTTCGCACCCCGAGCTCGAAGGCCTCGGCAATTACGAGTACGGCTGGGCCGACCCGGACACCGCCGGTGCCGCGGCCAAGCGCGGGCTCAGCGAGGAGGTCGTCCGCGACATCTCGGCGAAGAAGAACGAGTCCGAGTGGATGCTGAACCTGCGGCTCAAGGGCCTGAAGCTGTTCGGCAAGAAGCCCATGCCGACCTGGGGCTCCGACCTCTCCGGCATCGACTTCGACAACATCAAGTACTTCGTCCGCTCCACCGAGAAGCAGGCCGAGTCCTGGGAGGACCTGCCCGCGGACATCAAGGCCACCTACGACAAGCTCGGCATCCCGGAGGCGGAGAAGCAGCGCCTGGTCGCCGGTGTCGCCGCCCAGTACGAGTCCGAGGTCGTCTACCACCAGATCCGTGAGGACCTGGAGGAGCAGGGCGTCATCTTCCTGGACACCGACACCGCGCTGCGCGAGCACCCGGAGATCTTCAAGGAGTACTTCGGCACCGTGATCCCGGTCGGCGACAACAAGTTCGCCGCGCTGAACACGGCCGTGTGGTCCGGCGGCTCGTTCATCTACGTGCCAAAGGGCGTGCACGTGGACATCCCGCTCCAGGCCTACTTCCGGATCAACACCGAGAACATGGGCCAGTTCGAGCGGACGCTGATCATCGTCGACGAAGACGCCTACGTCCACTACGTCGAGGGCTGCACCGCCCCGATCTACTCCTCCGACTCGCTGCACTCGGCGGTCGTGGAGATCATCGTCAAGAAGGGCGGCCGCTGCCGCTACACGACCATCCAGAACTGGTCGAACAACGTCTACAACCTGGTCACCAAGCGCGCCGTGGCGTACGAGGGCGCGACCATGGAGTGGGTCGACGGCAACATCGGCTCCAAGGTCACCATGAAGTACCCGGCCGTCTACCTGATGGGCGAGCACGCCAAGGGCGAGACCCTGTCGATCGCCTTCGCGGGCGAGGGCCAGCACCAGGACGCCGGCGCCAAGATGGTGCACATGGCGCCGAACACCTCCTCCAACATCGTCTCCAAGTCGGTGGCGCGCGGCGGCGGCCGGACCTCCTACCGCGGCCTGATCGAGATCGGCGAGGGCTCCAAGGGCGCCAAGTCCAACGTGCTGTGCGACGCGCTGCTGGTGGACACCATCTCCCGCTCGGACACCTACCCGTACGTGGACGTCCGCGAGGACGACGTGTCCATGGGCCACGAGGCGACCGTCTCCAAGGTCAGCGAGGACCAGCTCTTCTACCTGATGAGCCGCGGCCTGACCGAGTTCGAGGCGATGGCGATGATCGTCCGCGGCTTCGTCGAGCCGATCGCGCGCGAGCTGCCGATGGAGTACGCGCTGGAGCTCAACAGGCTGATCGAGCTGCAGATGGAGGGCGCGGTCGGCTGACCCCAGGCCGCCGCCGCCGTCCACTCATTTCCGAGGAAGAGAGCACTACGAACAGCCATGGCTGAGCAGAACACCACCGGCTCCACCACCGCCGGGTCGATCGAGGTCGGCACCGCCGGCGCGGGCGCGCAGCTCGCCGGCCCCGGCACCGGCCGCACCGCGGTCCAGCAGCCGATCGACGCGCGCGTCGCGGTCAAGCCGTCCTTCGACGTGAACGACTTCCCGGTGCCCACCGGCCGCGAGGAGGACTGGCGGTTCACCCCGCTGCACCGCCTCGGCGGGCTGCACGACGGCACCGCCGCCTCCGCCCCGCGCGGTGAGGACAAGGTCGAGTTCACGCTGCCGGACGGCGTCACCGCCGAGACCGTCGGCCGGGACGACGCCCGCCTGGGCAAGGCCGGCAAGCCGGTCGACCGGGTCGCCGCGCAGGCGTTCAGCGCCTTCGAGCAGGCACTGGTGGTCACCGTCCCCAAGGAGTCGGTGCTGGCCGAGCCGGTCAGGATCGACGTGCGCGGCGAGGGCGGCGTCCGCTTCGCCCACGTGGTGATCGACGTCAAGCCGTTCGCCGAGGCCGTCGTGGTGCTGAACCACGAGGGCACCGGCACCCGGGCCGCCAACGTCGAGCTGCTGGTCGGCGAGGGCGCCAAGCTCACCTTCGTCTCCGTGCAGGACTGGGAGCGCGACGCCGTCCACGCCGCCCAGCACAACGCGCTGATCGGCCGGGACGCCTCCTTCAAGTCCGTGGTCGTCACCTTCGGCGGCGACCTGGTCCGCCTGCACCCGCGGGTCGCCTACGCGGGCCCCGGCGGCGAGGCCGAGCTGTTCGGCCTCTACTTCGCCGACGCCGGCCAGCACCTGGAGCACCGCCTGGTGATCGACCACGACACGCCGCACTGCCGGTCGAACGTGGCGTACAAGGGCGCGCTCCAGGGCCAGGACGCGCACGCGGTCTGGGTCGGCGACGTGCTGATCCGCGCCGCCGCGGTCGGCACCGACACCTACGAGCTCAACCGGAACCTGGTGCTCACCGACGGCGCCCGGGTCGACTCGATCCCGAACCTGGAGATCGAGACCGGCGAGATCGTCGGCGCCGGCCACGCCTCGGCGACCGGCCGCTTCGACGACGAGCAGCTGTTCTACCTGCAGGCCCGCGGCATCCCGGCCGACGAGGCACGCCGCCTGGTCGTGCGCGGCTTCTTCGCCGAGCTGCTCCAGCAGATCGGCGTGGCCGAGGTCCAGGACCAGCTCATGGAGAAGATCGACGCCGAGCTGGAATCGGCGGTCTGAACGCGATGACCTTCCTCCGTGCCTGCGCGCTGAGCGACCTCCAGGAGGACGTTCCCAAGCGCGTGGACCTCAACGGCGTGCCGGTCTCCGTCGTCCGCACCGACGAGGGGGTGTTCGCGGTCAACGACACCTGCTCGCACGCGAACGTCTCGCTCTCCGAGGGCGAGGTCGAGGACTGCATGATCGAGTGCTGGCTGCACGGCTCCAGCTTCGACCTGCGCACCGGCAAGCCGTCCGGCCTGCCCGCCACCAAGCCGGTCGCTGTCTACCCCGTAAAGATCGAAGGGGACGATGTGCTCGTCTCCGTCAACCAGGAGTCCTGAGTACACATGGCAACCCTTGAAATCCGCGACCTGCACGTCTCCGTGGACGCCGAGAACGGCCCGCGCGAGATCCTGAAGGGCGTGGACCTGACCGTGAAGCAGGGCGAGACCCACGCCATCATGGGTCCGAACGGCTCCGGCAAGTCCACCCTCGCCTACTCGCTGGCCGGCCACCCCAAGTACACCGTCACCGGCGGCTCGGTGCTGCTGGACGGCGAGGACGTCCTGGAGATGTCCGTCGACGAGCGCGCCAAGGCCGGCGTCTTCCTGGCCATGCAGTACCCGGTCGAGGTCCCCGGAGTCTCGGTCAGCAACTTCCTGCGCACCGCCGCCACCGCCGTCCGCGGCGAGGCCCCCAAGCTGCGGCTGTGGGTGAAGGAGGTCAAGGAGGCGATGGCCGCCCTCCAGATGGACCCGGCCTTCGCCGAGCGCAACGTCAACGAGGGCTTCTCCGGCGGTGAGAAGAAGCGCCACGAGATCCTCCAGCTGGAGCTGCTCAAGCCGAAGATCGCGATCCTCGACGAGACCGACTCCGGCCTGGACGTCGACGCGCTGCGGGTCGTCTCCGAGGGCATCAACCGGGTCCGCTCGACCGGTGAGGTCGGCACCCTGCTGGTGACCCACTACACCCGCATCCTGCGGTACATCAAGCCCGACCACGTCCACGTCTTCGCGGGCGGCCGCATCGTCGAGTCCGGCGGCGCCGAGCTGGCCGACAAGCTGGAGGAAGAGGGCTACGAGTCGTATGTGAAGGGGGGCGCGTCCGAGTGACCCATCCGTTTGCGGGACTGCTCGACACCGACGCGATCCGCAAGGACTTCCCGGTCCTCCAGCGGGTGCTGCACGACGACAAGCCGCTGGTCTACCTGGACAACGCGGCCACCTCGCAGAAGCCGCGTCAGGTGCTGGACGCCCTGAACGCCTACTACGAGCGGCACAACGCCAACGTCCACCGCGGCGTGCACGTGCTCGCCGAGGAGGCCACGGCGCTGTACGAGGGCGCCCGGGACAAGGTCGCGGCCTTCGTCAACGCGCCGAGCCGCAACGAGGTGATCTTCACCAAGAACGCCTCGGAGTCGCTCAACCTCGTCGCCAACATGCTGGCCTGGGCCGACGAGCCCTACCGGGTGGACGCCGACTCCGAGATCGTCATCACGGAGATGGAGCACCACTCCAACATCGTCCCGTGGCAGCTGCTGTCGCAGCGCAGCGGCGCGAAGCTCAAGTGGTTCGGGCTGACCGACGAGGGCCGGCTCGACCTGTCGAACATCGACGAGCTGATCACCGAGAAGACCAAGGTGGTCTCCTTCACCCTGGTCTCCAACCTGCTCGGCACGATCAACCCGGTCGAGACGATCGTCCGCAAGGCCCAGTCGGTCGGCGCGCTGGTCGTCATCGACGCCTCGCAGGCCGCGCCGCACATGGTGCTGGACGTGCAGGCGCTGGAGGCCGACTTCGTCGCCTTCACCGGCCACAAGATGCTGGCCCCGACCGGCATCGGCGTGCTCTGGGGCCGCCAGGAGCTGCTGGAGGACCTCCCGCCGTTCCTCGGCGGCGGCGAGATGATCGAGACCGTCACCATGGGCTCGTCCACCTACGCCCCGGCGCCCCACAAGTTCGAGGCCGGCACCCCGCCGATCGCCCAGGCGGTCGGGCTCGGCGCGGCCATCGACTACCTCCAGGGCATCGGCATGGAGAAGATCGCGGCGCACGAGCACGCGATCACCGAGTACGCCGTCGAGCGGCTGCTGGAGGTCCCGGACCTGCGGATCATCGGGCCGCGCACGGCCGTGGACCGCGGTGCCGCGATCTCCTTCACCCTCGGCGACATCCACCCGCACGACGTGGGCCAGGTGCTGGACGAGCAGGGCATCGCCGTGCGCGTCGGCCACCACTGCGCGCGGCCGGTGTGCCTGCGGTACGGAATTCCGGCGACCACGCGGGCGTCGTTCTATCTGTACTCGACGCCGGGCGAGGTCGACGCGCTGATCGACGGCCTGCACCACGTCCGGAACTTCTTCGGCTGAGGGACGGGGCAGGACGACCATGAAGCTCGACTCGATGTACCAGGACATCATCCTGGACCACTACCGCAACCCGCACGGCAAGGGGCTGCGGGACGGTGACGCCGAGGTGCACCACGTCAACCCGACGTGCGGCGACGAGATCACCCTGCGGGTGAAGCTCGACGGCGCCACCGTCACCGACGTCTCGTACGAGTCGCAGGGCTGTTCGATCAGCCAGGCGAGCGCCTCGGTGCTCAACGACCTGGTGGTCGGCAAGACCGTGGGCGAGGCGCAGGCGGTCCAGGAAGCCTTCCTGGAGCTGATGCAGAGCAAGGGTCAGGGCGAGGGCGACGAGGAGGTGCTGGAGGACGCGGTCGCGTTCGCCGGCGTCTCCAAGTACCCGGCCCGGGTCAAGTGCGCCCTGCTCAGCTGGATGGCCTGGAAGGACGCCACCGCCCAGGCGCTCGCCCACAACCCCGCCGTGAACGACTGACCCCGCAGAGGAGGACAAGACCATGAGTGACGAGAGCACCACCACCACCGGCACCGAGGCCCCCGCTGCGGAGCAGCAGACCGGCACCGTCATCGTCGGCACCACCGCCGGCACCGTCTCGGTCGAGGACCTGACCGAGGCCCTGATGGACGTCGTCGACCCCGAACTGGGCATCGACGTCGTCAACCTGGGCCTGATCTACGGCATCCACATCGACGAGTCCGACGTGGCCACCATCGACATGACGCTCACCTCGGCGGCCTGCCCGCTGACCGACGTCATCGAGGACCAGGCCAAGACGGCCACCGACGGCCTGGTGCAGGACCTGCGCATCAACTGGGTCTGGATGCCGCCGTGGGGCCCCGACAAGATCACCGACGACGGCCGCGACCAGCTCCGCGCCCTCGGCTTCAACGTCTGAGGCCCGCCGTACGGAACGCCGCTGCCCGGGACTCCGGGCGGCGGCGTTTCCGCGTCTCCGCTTCGCCCGCCGCCGGGTGAACACCCGCGCGTGATCTGCTTCGTCGAGCAGGTTCACCGCCGTTCCCCACCATCCACCCCCCACCCGCCTGCCGGCGGGTGCCCGCCCCGGGCTTGGCCGCGTGTCGTCCGGCCGGGCGGCACGCGGCGCTGATGGGGTAGGGCGACGACGTACCCGCCGGAGCCCCTGCGGATCGGTGGGACGACGTGGCTCAGGCGGCGGCGTATGCGGGACGACGACGATGGACGCGCATCGGGAGTGTCAGCTCATGTTGCCGGACCCCGGGGTGTTGGCGCGCTGCCGGGGTCACCTGTTTTCGGTTGGATTACTGAACGTACCATGACACTTGACGCTGCGTGAGTTTTTGTGGCATCCAGTGCGCTGATGCGACTACCGGGTTGCGGTTACCCGGCGGCGAGGAGGTCCCCGCGTTCGACGGCCTCGCGGAGGACCGTGGCGAACTCGCTGGGCAGGAGGTTGACCGCGTCGAGGGCCTCGCTGGTGAGAGGGATCTCCTCCAAGAGGTACTCGCCTCGGCCTTCCTGCCTGAACTCGGGCCCGGTGCGGTCCTCGAAGCTCCACTTCTCGATGGTGGCGAGGTAGAAGTCCTGGCGCTCGCCGTCGGTTTCGACGGTGTGGAGGAGACTGACGATCTCGGCCTCACCGGCGATCTCCTCGCGGACCTCGCGCAGCAGGGCGTCCTCGGGGCTGGCGTCAGTGGGCTCGATCTTGCCGCCGACGATCACCCAGTACGGGTCGGTGCCGGGTCGGATGCGCTTGATCAGCAACATGGTGTCGTTCGGGGTGAGGAGGACGGCGCGGACGCGGTGCTGCATGGTGGCCTGCTTCCTGTTCGGTGGCGTGGGGCGGTGAGCGAAGGAGCCTGCCCCACATGCAACGACTGGCCGATGGTGAAGGACGCGCTGCACAGGGTCGCGCGCCGAGTTCACCGGCGAACAGCAGACCTTCGGGGATGTTGATGGCTGTCCCTACTGCATGCACACCCCAGGTGAGTGCGTCGCTGTGGTAAGGGCGCTTGAAGCTGTGGAGCGGCGAAGGAAAGCCCAGTCGGAGCAGGCCTGCCCGACACTTGCGCCGAACTGTAGCTGTCCCTCGCGCTTTCGGTCATGACACCTGGCGGCCGAGCACAGCTGAGATCGCCCGCTCGTGGACGACACCGGTCCGGACGAGGCGGGCGGCGCAGCGCCTCGGCCACGACGCCAACCACATGTGGACGGCCTTCGGGCCCACCAACGTGGCCATCCACCGGATCTCGACCGCCATGGAGCTCGGCGACGTCCAGATCGCCCTCGACCAAGGTCCGCGCGTGGACTCCTCGACCCTGCCGCTCGAACGCCGAGTACGGCACGCACTCGAGATCGCCCGCGCCCACAGCGCGCAGAGCCGCATGGACGAGGCCCTCGCCCTCGTACTGGACGCCGAGGAGCTGGCCCCCGAGCAAGTCCGCTACCACTTCATCCCCCGACACCTGGTGACCAGCTGGGTCCGCCAACAGCGCGGCAAACCCGGCTACTTGCTGGCAGGCGTCGGGCAGCGGCTCCAGATCGTCGCGTGACGCGGCTGGGCGGTTACAGTCGTCGCCATGAGCGACTCCCAGTCCCACGAGGTCGTGGCCCAGCCCCGCACCGCCGCCGGCGTGCTCTTCTTCGACGAGGACGACGGTGTCCTCCTCGTGAAGCCGACCTACAAGCCCGGCTGGGAGATCCCCGGCGGCTACCTGCATGCCGGCGAGGCCCCGAGCGAGGGCGCCGCCCGTGAGGTCAAGGAGGAGCTCGGCATCACCCCGCCGATCGGCCGCCTGCTCGTCGCCGACTGGGCACCCCACCCAGCCGAGGGCGACAAGCTCCTCTTCGTCTTCGACGGCGGCGTCCTCCCCGCCGACGAACTCGACGACATCACCGTCGACCAGGTCGAGATCGGCGAGTACGCCTTCCACGCCACCGACCAGCTCGACGCACTCCTCATCCCGCGCCTCGCCCGCCGCGTCCACGCCGCCTGCGTCGCCAGGACGCAGTCCGCGACCGTCTACCTGGAGCACGGAGCGACTCGCCCGTAGGGGGACGTGTCGGCGATCTCGTGTCAGCGCCGTGGTTGGCGTCGCGCGCCTTCGGGTGGATCTGCTCCTGGACGACCGCGTCGGTGACCTTGCTGATCAGGTCCGGACTGACCTCGGCCCCGTAGATCTGGGCCAGGTGCGAGCGGATGTCCCGAACCGACATGCCGCGCGTGTACAGCGACAGGACGCGGTCGTTGAAGCCTGCCAGCCGCCGGGCGTTCTTCGGCACCACCTACGGTTCGAAGTCGCCGTCGCGGTCTCTGGGCACCGCGACCGTGACCGCCCCGGCATCGGTGAGCACGGTCTTGGGCGATTCGCCGTTGCGGGAGTTGTCTGACCCGCGTCCTGCGGATGGTGCATCTCATGGCCGAGGTGCTGAGTCATCTCGGCTTCCGGGGCCCGTTCCAGCACGGCCCTGGTGATTTCCGTCAGCAGCCCGCCTTCGCCCAGCAGGGCCGCCCCCGAGGCGTCGGCGCGGTCCATCAGCCGCTCGACGACCTCGTCGACCAACACATCCTCGGCCGCCGAGGCGACCGGTTCTCTGTCCGCCATGACGTGTCCGTCCCGCCTGGCCAGAGGACCCGAGGCCGAGCCTTCGGCCAGACTGTCCCATCACGGACTTACGCGATCTTGCAGACACGATCGCCGCGCGCCGCCCGGCTGGGCTGCGCGCGGCGAGGGCGGGGGCGGGCACCCGCCGGGAGGCGGGTGGGGGTGGATGGTGGGGAACGGTGGTAGACCTGCTCGACGCAGCGGATGGCGCGCGGGTGTTCACCCGGCGGTGGGCGAAGCGGAACGCCGCTGCCCGGGACTACCGAAGCAGTCCCGGGCAGCGGCGATCGTCGTGCGGGGGAGGGGTCAGGCCGTGGGCCTGGGTTTGCGGGCGACGGCCATCGCGAGCGCGGTGCAGGCGAGGGCGGCGAGGGCGGCGAAGCCGCTGACGGAGGGGAGGAGGCCGTAGGTCTGGACGAGGGCGCCGAGGGCGATGATGGGGGCGGAACTGCCGAGGTAGACGATGACCCAGAGGGTGCTCAGCTCGGAGCCGCGGCGTTCCGGGTTCATCGCCCCGACGGCGGCGGTGAACAGGGAGCGGAAGGCCACGCCCTGGGAGATTCCGCCGAGGACGCTGCCGATGAAGAGCAGCGCCGGGGTGCCGGTGTACTGGGCGGCGACGACCAGGCCGAGGCCGGCGGCCAGGCCGGCCATGCCGAGGGCGGTCACCACGCGGTCCGAGGTCGGCGGGACGAGCAGCTGGGTGGCGGCCGAGGACCCGAGCAGGAGGGCCGCCACGATCGCGCCGACCAGCTTGGAGTCGGTGTGCAGCAGCTGGGCGGCGAAGGCCGGGGCCAGGCTGAGGTAGACGCCGAACACCGCGTAGGAGATGAAGCCGGCCGTGGCGGCGAGCAGGAACTCGCGGCGCCCGGTGCGGGGCAGCCGCAGGCGCTGCGGGCGCAGGTGGGCCGGGGTGGTGATGCGGGGCGGGGAGGCCGGTGGGCGGCTGCGGCCGGGCATCCGGGGGTGGAGGAGGGCCAGCGGTACGCAGAGCGCCAGCAGGGCGACGGCGTGCAGCAGGAACGGGGTGAGCAGCGGGTCGGAGCCGCCGGCCAGCAGGGCGCCGACCACCGGGCCGAGCGCGACGCCGCCCGCCGAGCAGGCCAGGGTGATCTTGGCGGCCAGGGTCGGCTTGTCGGGCAGCAGGTCGCCGAGGGCGGCCCCGGCGGCGCCGGTGGACAGGCCGACGGCGATGCCCTGGACGGCTCGGCCGGCGGCGAGCTGCCAGAAGCTGCCGGAGGTGGCGAACACGACGTCGCCGACGGCGGCCAGCGCGACGGCGGGCAGGATCAGGGCGCGTCGGCCGAGGTGGTCGGACCAGTGGCCGACCACGGCCAGCACCGGGACCAGCGCCAGTACGTAGATCGCGAACAGGACGGTGGTGTCGAGCGCGGTGAGGTGCAGCCGCTGCTGGAGGAGCGAGTAGATCGGCGTCGCGAGGTTGGCGCCGATCAGCATCAGCAGCAGGGCGGCGGCCACCAGGCCGACGCGGACGCCGCGCAGCGCGTTCCAGCGGCTGATCGCGGCGAGCTGGAGCTGGGCGCGCGGCGCGAGCTCCAGGGGAAGCAGGGCCTCCGACAGTCGGCGTCCGTCGAGCTGCGCGGTGCGCAGGCCGGAGCCGGCGGGGGAGAGGTCCGCCATGGCAGGGGTCTCCTGTGGCCGGGCACCACCGGGGTCGGCGGGGTTGTGCCGGCGCGCCCGTCCGGAGGCGCTGTGGTGGTGGCCGCGGGTACGGGCTCCCTGGTGGGGCGAGGTGAGCTGAAGAGGGCCCCTCCGGCCCGGGGTCGGGCGGAGGGCGGTTGGGCTTCGTTGCCCCGGTGGCAGGCGCGGGGTGTGCGCGCTACCAGACCGAAGGATAAGGGGTGGGCGCACGTCCGTGGCGCGCGCCCCTGGGTGCGCCCCGTACGGCCGGGCATCGGGGGTGCCCGGCCTATACGCTGAGGTGATGGATCGGTACGCGGCGCTGTTGGGCTGACCGCTGGCTGAGGGAGAGCGCACAACGATGGCCGGACGACGTCGCAAGAACACCGGGGCTTCGGCGGGGGAGGGCGCGGCAGAGGCGGTGCTGCCCGCGGACCTGGAGCTCCAGGACCTCTACGGGGCGTTCGCCGCGCACGGGCTGGACGACGAGGACCTGGACGACGCGGCCGTCCTGGTCCCGCCGGTGAAGCTGCCCGCCGAGCGGGAGCTGGCCGAGCAGGCGAAGGCCGTACCGATGTTCGGGTACGCGCTGGCGCTGGCCCGCTGGGCCGCCCCGCACCGGGAAGTGGACGAGTTCGGCGACCTGGTCGAGGCGGACCGGGCACCCGCGGCCCGGCTGCTGGGCCTGGCCCCGGCCGAGGGCGAGGTGCCCGAGGAGGCCGAGGTCGAGGCACTGCGGGCCTGGTCGCTGGCCTGCGACCTGGACCTGGTGGAGCTCGGCACGACCGCGGACGGCGAGCACGTCGCCGTCCCGGGCCCGGACCTGGAACCCGCCGAGCAGGGCGACCCGGAGACCGTCCTGGAGCTGTGGCTGACCGCCGCCGGGATCGTCCGGGAGCTGGCCGTCGAGGCGGACTCCGTCCCGGAGGGGGCCGAGGGATCGGCGGAACCGGCCGGGGACGGCGCGGACGAGGAGGAGGACGAGGACGGGCTCTCCGAGGTCGAGGAGGCCCGCGACGAGGCCGCCGAGCTGCTGGACGAGGCCCTGCAGGTGCTCTACGAGACCACCGCCTTCGCCGAGCCGGGCAACGAGACCGTGCCGCTGGGCGTGCTGGCCGCGCTGCTGGTCGTCCCGGAGGGCGAGGAGCCCAGCGAGGAGCTGCTCGGCGACATCACGGACGTGATGGTCGCGCTGGACCCGATGCTGGGCGACCTCGCCGAGCTCGGCCTGCTGGACTACCGCCCGATCGACCCCGAGCTGTTCGACGAGGAGGACGGCGAGGAGTCCGCCGCGGTCGGCGAGGAGCCGCTGGACGAGGAGGAGTCGGCCCGCTTCGGGCTGGTCCGGCTCACCCCGCTCGGCCAGTACGGCATCCGCCAGTGGCTGCTGGAGGACGGCTACGACGCCCCGCTGGTCGGCGACCTGGCCCGGGGGAACGCGGCCGAGCTGCTGCGCGGGGTGTGCGAGTCCGCCAACGTGCTGCCGGAGGAGGAGCTGCGGGTGTGGACCGCCGACCGGGAGCCGGTGGCGGCGGCGCGCGAGCTGCTCGCGGCGGCGCGCGGCACCGACGGCTACGGCCCGCTGCGCCGGATGCTCTGCGTCTCGGCGCTCAACCTGCTCGGGCCGGACGCGGAGCCGGCCGTCCGGGAGGCCATGGACGACCCGGAGCTGGGTGGCGCGGCGCGGGCCTGGCTGGCCGCGCAGGGCGCGACGGACGTGCCGGTGCCGGACCGGGCGATGGCGCTGTGGACGGTGGTCGACACCTTCGCCGCCCAGCTGCTGGACAACGGCGGGGACGCCGAACTGCTCCGCGAACTGATCACCGACCTGCCGGTGAACGGCGATCCGGCCGGGTGGTTCGGCGAGCTGTGGCGGGTCGACCACCCGTACACGGCGGACGTCCTGGAGGCGATCGGGGAGCTGCACCCGGACCGGGCGGTGGCCAAGGAGGCGCGCAAGGCCGCCTTCAAGGCGCGCTCCAGGAGCTGAGCCTCCCGGCCTTCACGGAGTGCGCCGAACCGGGCCCGGGTCACGGAAGGTCCAGCGAGCCGTCCTCGGTGAAGGGGAAGAACGGGTTGTGGGCCAGCTCCCAGAGGTGGCCGTCCGGGTCCTCGAAGTAGCCGGAGTAGCCGCCCCAGTCGGTCGGGACCGGCGGCTTGACCACCACGGCGCCGGCCTCCACCGCCGTCCGCAGCGCGGTGTCCACCAGGGCGGGGGACTCCAGGTTCACCGCGAGGGTGACGCCGCGGAAGGAGGGCTCGCCGGCGGCGGGCACGCCCGCGTCGGCGGCCAGCTCCTCGGTGGGGAAGAGCCCGAGCGCCGAGTCGGCGGTGCGGAACCAGACGATCTCCGGGCTGGAGGCGGCGGAGCGCTTCCAGCCGAGCGACTCGTAGAAGCGGGCGCTGCGGTCGAGGTCGGTCACCCCGAGGGTGACGATGCTGATCCGGGCGGGGAAGGCGCCCTGCCGGGTCCGGTCCTGGGCGGCGCCGTCGTGCGCCGCCCCGTTCTGTGCTGCCTCGTTCTGTGCTGTCATGCCGCCAGGTTAGGGAGGGCCGCTGACAACCGGGCGTCCTGACACGGCCACCACCCCCGTCCGGAGGCGGAGCTGATGACCCGGCAGCTGCGGGCACGTAAGGTGGCGTCAGTGGTGCGGGTGCGAGGAATCGGGGGTGCGGCACAGGATGATGCGGGAGAACGGCGGCAGGCACCAGAAGCGGAACACCGGGCCCTCGGGGTCCGTCCCGGCTCCGGACCGGCCGGTCCGGGAGGACCGTTTCGCCGGTCGGCCCGCGGAGCGCGGCGCGGACCGGACCGCGGAGCAGCCCGCCGACCGGCCGTCGGGCCGGGCGGCCGAACCGCCCGTGGACCGGACCGCCGGCCGGCCCGTCGACCCGTTCGCCGATCAGGAGGCTTTCTCCCGCCGGACCCTGGCGGCGGCCGACTTCCCGGTGTACGGCGTGGTCGCCGGTCGAACGATGGCCGGAGACGTGCGGACCGGTGAACCGGCGGCCGGTGACGTGCGGACCGGTGACGCGGCGGCCGATGACGCGGTGGACGGTGAGGCGCTGGCCGCCTTCGAGACCTCCGGCGGCGAGCTGCGCTGGGTCGAGGTCCAGTGCGGTGACTGGCGCTCGGCGGCCGGCCCGTACGTCACCGTGCGCACCTACCGGCCGGGCGCCGACCGGGGCGAGCGGCTGCCCGAGCTGGAGGACCTGGTCGAGGACGAACGGGACCGCGTCTACGAGCAGTTGGGCATCGACGAGGGCGACGGGCCGGGCCGGGTACGGGCGTTGCGCGCGTGGATCACGGTCGACGGCGAGCCCTGCGCGGTGGAGGTGCACGAGGACCGGCCGGTGCCGGAGCCCGGCGCCCCGGCGGCGCCCGGGCCGGAGGCGGTGTGGGCCGGGCGACTGCGGGTCGGCGGGCTGACCGTGACGGTCTGCGGGCGCGGGGTGGCCCCCGGCGCGGTGGAGCTCGGCTCGATCGGCGACTTCGAGCGCTGCCTGCGCGGACGCACCGGACTGCTGCGCGACCTGGCCGCCCGGCGGGCCCGCCACGTGCCGGTCGAGGAACGCGAACTGCCGCCCGCCGTCGGGATGGAGGCGCACCGGGCGCTGATCGCGCAGACCGTCGCCGAGTCCGCCGCGATCGAGGCGCAGGTGCGGGTCGGGCGCACGCCGCGGCTGCCGCGCGGGCTGCGCGGGGACGTCGGCGCGGTGCGCTGGGAGACGGCGGTGCGCCAGCAGATGCGGCTGGCCACCGAGACCCGGGAGGAGGCCGCGGCGGCGGTGACCTCGATGGTGAACCACCTCAACCGGCTGTCCCAGCAGACGCACTGGCTGGTCGGTACGGCGGAGGGCGAGGCGGCCGTCGAGGAGGTGGTCCGGTACACGGTGTTCGCGAGCGAGGTGGCGAGCCTGCCGGCGCAGCGGGCCTGGGCGCAGCTGTGGCGGGAGCGGCCGGGCGGCGGCGGGGCGGGCGTGTGGGAGGAGCAGCGGCTGTCCGAGCAGCTGTGGCTGGCGGCCTGGGAGCAGTGGCGGGCGGCGCGGCACTGACGGGCTGTCGGCCCGAGCGGCGTCCGATGGAGCGCCCCTCCGACGGGGACCGGCGTAAAGCCGAGGTCATGTGAAGGTCATCGGTCGGCAAATGGCCGCCTGGGCGTGAGGTGGACGTCATGCCGGGTTCACCCGTCCGGCGGAGCCTGCTGGGCGTCGGCATCCCGCACCGACGCCCCCGCTCATCCTCAGGAGTTGCTGCCATGTCGCTGTCCCGCCGGGACTTCGTCAACCGTTCCACCCTCGTCGGGGCCGGCGTGCTGATCGCCGGCAGCGCCGAGGCGCTGGCCAGCGCCCCGGGCGCGATCGCCGCCCCGGTCGGCGGCGAGGCCCCGGTCGCCGCGGCCGCCGGGACCAACTCGGCCGCCGGCACCGCCGTCGGCTACGGCCCGCTGGTCCAGGACCCGGGCGGCCTGCTGTCCCTGCCGAAGGGCTTCTCGTACAAGGTCCTCAACCGGGCCGGCGTCACCAAGCTGCGCACCGGCGAGTTCACCCCGAGCAACCACGACGGCACCTCCGCCTTCGAGGACGAGCGCGGCGGCAACTACATGGTCGTCAACCACGAGCTGGCCGGCGCCCGCGCCAACTGGCCGCACCCGGTGCCGCTGACCGAGGGCCACGTCTACGACCCGGGCGCGGCCGGCGGCTGCACCATCGTGCACGCCAAGCGGGACGGCTCGGTCGAGCAGTGGGTCGGCATCGCGGGCACCGCCACCAACTGCGCCGGCGGCGTGACCCCGTGGGGCACCTGGCTGTCCGGCGAGGAGACCGAGGACAAGGCCGGCAAGAACGGCTTCACCAAGGACCACGGCTACATCTTCGAGGTCGACCCGTTCGACGACGACTACAACCGCGACCCGCAGCCGGTCAAGGCCTTCGGCCGCTACGCCCACGAGGCCGTCGTGGTGGACCCCAAGCGCGGCCAGGTCTACCTGACCGAGGACGCCTCGAACCCGAACGGCCTGCTGTTCCGCTGGACCCCGCCGGCCGGCTTCCAGCACGGCCGCTACAAGCTGCGCCGGCTGGCCGCCGACGCCGGCGTGCTGGAGGCCTTCAAGGTCTTCGACGCGCAGGGCAAGTTCATCGACGACCTCTCCCGCGCCACCGCGGTCGGCACCACCTACGGCGTGGACTGGGTCAAGGTCGCGGACCGCGACGCCAGGACCGTCTCGGTGCGCAAGCAGTTCAAGGACGGCGAGGTCACCCGCGCCCGGAAGCTGGAGGGCATGTGGTGGGGTGACGGCGGCTTCTACTTCGTCTCCAGCTTCGCCCGCTCGGAGAGCCCGCTCCAGCACGACGGCCAGGTCTGGTTCTACAACCCGGCCCGCCGCACCATCACCCTGAAGGTCCTGCTGGGCGTCAACACCGACGTCTGGGGCGACCACGACAACTTCGACGGCCCGGACAACATCACCGTGTCGCCGTACGGCGGCATCGTGATCTGCGAGGACGGCGAGGGCGTCTCGCACCTGTTCGGCGCCACCGAGGAGGGCCTGGTCTTCCCGATCGCCCGCAACGAGCTGAACATCGGCACCGCCGAGAAGCCCGAGTTCAGCGAGTTCACCGGGGTGACCTTCTCGGACGACGGCAAGACCCTCTTCGCCAACATCCAGACCCCGGGCATCCAGCTGGCCATCAGCGGCCCGTGGCGCCGGCTGAACGAGCACAAGCGCGGCCAGGGCTACGGCGAGTGACCCTCCGAGTGTGAAGGGCTGCCCGCGGACCACTCGTCCGCGGGCAGTCGCAGTTGCAGCATGGCCAGCAGGCGCTGCTGCGGCTGGGCGAGGTCGATGCCGGTCAGCTGCTCGGCCCGGCGGACCCGGTAGCGCAGGGTGTTGGGGTGGATGTGCAGGGCGTCCGCGGCCACCCGGACCTCGCCGAGCGCGTCCAGCCAGGCCAGCACCGACTCGGCGAGCCGGGTGCCGTGCCGGCGGTCGTACGCGGTGAGCGCGGTCAGCCGCGGGTCGCGCAGGCCGGAGCGTTCCTGGAGCAGCGCCAGCATCTCGCTGACCAGCACCTCCGCCTGGACGTCGATCAGCGCCGCGACGTCGAGGTCCACCCCGCCGCGGCCCATCGCGTCCAGGATCCGGTCCGCCTGCGCGCGGGAGTCGGGCACCTGGGCCAGGCCGTCGACGGTCGAGCCGATCGCGGCGCGCAGCGGGACGCCCAGGTGCTCGCGGGCGGCCGTCACCACCTCGGAGGCCCAGTCGCGCACGGTGGTCATCGGCAGGCCGGGCGGCAGCTCGGGCAGCAGCACGTACACCCGGGACTCGATCGGGGCGAGCAGCGCGGTGCGGTGCCGGGCCGCGGTGTGCACCGAGATCAGGCCGGTGACGTCGGAACGGTGCAGCGCGTCCGTGGTGCGCGCGCTGTAGGCCAGCACGGTGGCCGGGCGGCGCAGGTCCAGGCCGAGGTGGGTGGCGAGCGACTGGGGGCCGGTGGAGCCCTCCAGCAGGCCGGTGAGCAGGGTCTGGGTGAGCCGGACGTCGGCGGACAGCTCCCGGCGGCGGCGCACCAGCTGGGCGGCCGCGACCCGGGCGGCGCCGACCAGGGACTGCTCGGCCAGCGGGGCCAGCGGCTGGGCGCCCTCCTGCACCCAGATGGTGCCGAGCGGCTGCGCCCCGGCCCGGATGCCGACCGCCAGGCGGCGGCGCAGGCCCAGCTCGGGGTGCGGCTCGACCGCGATCGGGGCGTCCGAGCTGCGCAGGTGCTGGAAGATCCCCCACTCGCGGAGCTTGGAGAGGTACGGCTCCGGGCCCTGCCAGCCGAGGATGGACAGCCGGCGCAGGTCGTCGACCTCGTCGGAGTCGGAGGACCGGGAGTAGGCCAGCACCCGGCTGGAGGTGTCCTCGATCGAGACGATGCCGTTGGTGAGCACGGCGACGGTCTGGGCGAGGGAGAAGAGGTCGCCGGCGTTGGGTTCGGGGGAGCCGGGGGTGTCCGGGGCGTCCGGGCCGGCGATGATCGCCCGGGCGAGCGAGTCGAGGTGCTCCCAGCGGGTCTCGCGGCGCACCGAGAGCAGGGCGACGCCCGCGTCGGTGGCGGCCTCGCGCAGCGCGTCGGCCTGGCCGGGGCCGTCCAGCTTGACCGCGACGGCGGCGGCCCCGGCCCGGCCGGCCGCGCGCAGGGCGGGCAGGGCGGCGCGGCCGCGGGCGCCGATCGCGAGGACGAGTTCGCCGGGGGCGGCGGTCGGCGGGTCCTCCGGGTCGAGGATGGCGACGTCGCGCACCGCGACGTCCAGGCCCTGCGGGGCGGCCTGCAGTTCGACCAGCGGTTCGCCGAGGGACATCAGGAGTTGACGGAGCGGCAGGCCGGAGGTGGTCACGCCGGTCCTCCTTCATCCGCCCGGACAACGTTTCGCGGTCGATTTTAGCCGGGCGGACAGAGTTCGGGGCTGTCGTCGGGCGGAAGGCCGTCCGTGACCCCGCCGGCGCACCGGGTGCGCCGTCCGCGCACCGTTCGGCGGCCGAGCGCCGGAGTGCGAGCCGGTGGCCGGGGCCAGGAGCGTGAGCCGGTGGTGCACGGAGGTGTGAACCATGGGGTGGGAGGGGACGATTCGTGACCGCGGCGTGACCAGGTTCGTCGGGCCGGACAACGCCGTACGGGGGAATTTAGCCGCGCGGCCAATCAAGTGGCCCGGTGGCCAGGAATAGCGTTCGTGCTGTGGTCGGCGTGCAACCCGCGCCGGCAGTCCCCCCGCACTGAACGAAGGAGAGCGTGCGCTCTATGGACGCTGTGACCCAGGTCCCCGCGCCGGTGAACGAGCCGGTCCACAGCTACGCCCCCGGGAGCCCGGAACGGGCTCGCCTGGAGGCCAAGCTGAAGGAGCTGGGCGGCCAGGAGCCGGTCCAGCTGACCATGACGATCAACGGTGAGCGCCGGATGGGCGGCGGCACCGAGATCCACGTCGTCCAGCCGCACAACCACGCGGCTCGGCTCGGCACCCTGCGCAACGCCACCCAGGCCGACGCGCAGGACGCCATCGACACTGCCCTGGCCGCTGCCCCGGCCTGGCAGGCGCTCTCCTTCGACTCGCGCGCCGCGATCTTCCTCAGGGCCGCCGACCTGCTGGCCGGCCCCTGGCGCGAGACCCTGGCCGCCGCCACCATGCTCGGCCAGTCCAAGACCGCCCAGCAGGCCGAGATCGACACCCCCTGCGAGCTGGTCGACTTCCTGCGCTTCAACGTGCACTTCGCCCGCCAGATCCTGGCCGAGCAGCCGATCTCCTCGGAAGGCGTGTGGAACCGCAGCGACCACCGCCCGCTGGAGGGCTTCGTCTACGCGATCACCCCGTTCAACTTCACCGCGATCGCCGGCAACCTGCCGACCGCGCCCGCGCTGATGGGCAACGTGGTGCTGTGGAAGCCCTCCCCGACCCAGCAGTTCTCCGCGCACCTGCTGATGCAGCTGCTGGAGGAGGCCGGCCTGCCCAAGGGCGTCATCAACATGGTCACCGGCGACGGCCTGGCCGTCTCCGAGGTCGCGCTCAAGCACCCGGCGCTGGCCGGCATCCACTTCACCGGCTCCACCGCCACCTTCCAGCACCTGTGGCGCGAGGTCGGCAACAACATCGCCGGCTACCGCACCTACCCGCGGATCGTCGGCGAGACCGGCGGCAAGGACTTCCTGGTCGCCCACCCGTCCGCCGACCCGAAGGTCCTGAAGACCGCGATGACCCGCGGCGCCTTCGAGTTCCAGGGCCAGAAGTGCTCGGCGCTGTCGCGGGCCTACGTCCCGGCGTCGATCTGGGCCGGCCTCAAGGACGAGTTCGCCGCCGAGGTCGAGGGCCTCACCATGGGCGACGTCAGCGACCTGAGCAACTTCATGTCGGCCGTCATCGACGACCGCTCCTTCGCCAAGAACAAGGCAGCCATCGACCGCGCCCAGGCCGACCCGCAGGTCGAGGTCCTCGCCGGCGGCACCTACGACGACTCGGTGGGCTACTTCGTGCGCCCGACCGTCCTGGTCTGCCAGGACCCGGCGAGCGAGTACTTCAAGGACGAGTACTTCGGCCCGATCCTGGCCGTGCACGTCTACGAGGACGAGAAGTACGAGGAGATGCTGGCCCAGATGGAGTCGGTGTCCCCCTACGGCCTGACCGGCTCGATCATCTCCCAGGACCGCGCCGCGGCCCAGGACGCGATGCACAAGCTGCGCTTCGCGGCCGGCAACTTCTACATCAACGACAAGCCGACCGGCGCCGTCGTCGGCCAGCAGCCCTTCGGTGGCGGCCGGGCCTCGGGCACCAACGACAAGGCGGGCGCCAAGCAGAACCTGGCGCGCTGGACCTCCACCCGCTCGGTCAAGGAGACCTTCGTCCCGCCGACGGACTACCGCTACCCGCACATGGGCTGACCAGCCCCGTGCCGCTGATCGTACGGCTCGTCCAGTAGCCACCGGTCACCCGCGACGCCCGGTCCCGCAGCCGGGCGCCGCCCGCCGGGGCGGCGGGGCCCACCCCCGTACCGCCGCCCCGGCCCTTCTGCCACCCTTGGAAACACCAGCTCCAGGAGTCACGATGCTCCGTTCCGCCCTTCTCGCGGCCTCCCGGTCCCCGCAGGTCCGCACCGTGGTCGAGAAGTTCCCGCCGACCCACGCGATAGTCGAGCGCTTCGTCGCCGGCGACGTCCTCGACGACGCCGTCACCGCCACGGACGACCTGATCGCCACCGGCCGCAAGGTCACCCTGGACCACCTCGGCGAGGACACCCAGGACGCCGCCCAGGCCGCCGGCACCGCCGAGGCCTACGAGCACCTGCTCAAGGCCCTCAAGGACACCGGCCTCGCGGCCGGCGCCGAGGTGTCGGTCAAGCTGTCGGCCGTCGGCCAGTTCCTCCCGGTGGACGGCGAGAAGATCGCGCTGGAGAACGCCCGCCGCATCTGCGAGGCCGCCGCCGACGCCGGCACCACGGTGACCCTCGACATGGAGGACCACACCACCACCGACTCCACCCTCGCCATCGCGCGCGAGCTGCGGGCGGACTTCCCCTGGCTGGGCGTCGTGCTCCAGGCCTACCTGCGCCGCACCGAGGCCGACTGCCGCGACTTCTCGGGTGAGGGCTCCCGCGTGCGCCTGTGCAAGGGCGCCTACAAGGAGCCCGAGTCGGTCGCCTTCCAGGGCAAGCACGAGGTCGACCTCGCGTACGTCCGCGCCCTGAAGGTCCTGATGGCGGGCGAGGGCTACCCGATGATCGCCTCGCACGACCCCAACATGATCAAGATCGCCGGCCAGCTGGCCCAGTGGAACGGCCGCAAGCGGGACTCCTTCGAGTACCAGATGCTGTTCGGCATCCGCCCCGAGGAGCAGCTGCGCCTCGCCGGCGAGGGCAACACGATGCGCGTGTACCTCCCGTACGGCCAGGAGTGGTACGGGTACTTCATGCGCCGCCTCGCGGAGCGCCCGGCCAACCTGACCTTCTTCCTGCGCGCCATGGCCACCCGCGGCTGACCCGGCACCCCAGGCCACGGCCCGCACCCCTGACGGGGGGTGCGGGCCGTCCGCGTTCCCGGCGTCAGAGGAGGTCCTTGGTGTCCAACTCGAAGTCGAACGGGGCTGGGACCATGAGCGGTTCACCAAATGTGGCGAGATGTACCTCGGTGTACTCCTCGCGGTGGGGCTTGCCGAAAAGGCTCACTTGCGACTTCTCGCGGTCGACCAGCAGGTAGAGCGGGATGCCGGCCCTGGCGTAACAGTGCCGCTTGGTGATGCGGTCGAGGTCGGGCTTGCTCGATGTGACCTCGGCGACCATGGCGACGCCGTCGGGCTCCATCCAGGGCGGGGCACCGCGGAAGAGGCGAAGTTCCCGCGGCGCGAACGTCGCATCAGGGATGACGTGGTTCTTCGGACAGAGACCACCGCTGACAAGCCGGAGACCTTTGCCACCGGACACCTGCATGTGGACCTTGGACTTGGCCTTCACCTGGTCGATGAGAAGGTCGATGCAGTCCTCGTGATCGCCGTCCGGCGGTGGTGCCACGATGATCTCTCCCTCGATGAGCTCGGCTCGGAAGCCTTCGGGGGAGTGCAGGCTCAGGAAGCTCTCCAGCAGGATGTCGGCCTGCGTCGGGGAGCCCGTGATCGGTTGCTCATGCGCCACAGCACTCATGATGCCCCTCCTTCAGAGGGCCGTCACACTATTCGCTGCTCGGCGGGGCTGTGCCGTTGACGGCGGAGTTTCACTCGATGGTGTGAGTTTGAAGCCTGGCATAGGATCCGTGCTGGTGAACTGGGCTGTCGGTGAGAGGAGTTGGCGATGCTGAAGGCTTTCGCGGAGCTGTCCACGCCGTTGGTGGCGGACGCCTGTGTGCGGCTCGGGGTGGAGCCGCGGGTGGCGCCGGTGGGAGTGGGGGCGGTGCTGGCCGGGGCCCGGGTGGCGGGGCGGGTGCTGCCGGTGCGGCACTACGGGAGCGTGGACGTGTTCCTGGAGGCGTACGGCGCGGCCCGGGACGGGGACGTGCTGGTGGTCGACAACGGCGGGCGGACCGACGAGGCCTGCATCGGGGACCTCGCGGTGCTGGAGGCGCGGGCCGCCGGGGTGGCCGGGATCGTGGTGTGGGGGCTGCACCGGGACACGCCCGAGCTGCTGGAGATCGGGCTGCCGGTCTTCAGTTACGGGGCACTGCCGCTCGGCCCGGTGCGGCTGGACGGCCGGGAGCCGGAGGCGCTGCTGACGGCGAAGTTCGGCCCGCACCCGGTGAGCGCCGAGGACGTGGTGTTCGCCGACGCGGACGGGGTGCTGTTCGTGCCCGCCGACCGGGTCGCCGAGGTGCTGGGGACGGCCGGCGCGATCGCCCGGACCGAGCGCGCGCAGGCCGGGCGGATCGCGGCCGGGGACACGCTGCGGCGGCAGACCGCCTTCGACGAGTACCTGCGGCGCCGCGCCGCGGACCCGGCGTACAGCTTCCGGCAGCACCTGCGGCGGGTCGGCGGGGCGATCGAGGAGTAGGACGGTTACAGCGGCCGGTGCATGACGTGCAGGCCGACGTAGCCGTCCACCGGGTGGAGGAAGGCCTCGGGGACGGTGCCGACGATCTCGAAGCCGAGCGATTGGTAGAGCTTCACGGCGTGGTGGTTGCTGGCGACCACCGCGTTGTACTGCATGGCGCGGAAGCCGGCCCGGCGGGCCCAGTCGAGGGTGTACTCGACCAGGGCCCGACCGATCCCCTCGCCGTGGTGGGCCGGGTCGACCATGTAGCTGGCGCTGGCCACGTGCGAGCCGTTGCCGGGGCGGTTGCGGTTCATGGTGGCGGTGCCGAGGACCCGTCCGTCCTCGTCCACCGCGACCACCGTGCGGTTCGGGGCGGCGAGCATCCACCACTCCCGGCCCAGCTCGGAGGACATGTCCAGGGGGTAGGGGAAGGTCTCGCCGGCGGCGACGACGGCGTGGAAGAACGGCCAGATGGCGGGCCAGTCCTCGGGGGTGGCCTCGCGGATGTCGATGGGCATCGGACCAGGATGATCCCCGACGGGCGGGCGGGCCACCGGTTTTCGGTGGTCCCGCCCGTCGGGCCGGTCGTCGGGGGCCGCGTCGCGGGACGGGTCAGCCGGCGAGGAGGGCGTCCTCGACCAGGGCGGCGGTGTGGGCCTGGCCGAGGGCGTTGGGATGCACCACGGCGTATTCGAGGGGGATGACGCTGGTCAGCACGCCGTCCAGCCAGTGGTCGGCGTCGCAGACGCTGTGGCCGGCGCTGGCGGGGTAGAGGTTCACGAAGGTGTCGCCGCGGGCGGCGGTGTCCTGGGCGATGAGCGTGTTGAGCGGCTCCAGGAGCGCGGTGCGGGCCCAGGCGAGGTCGCCGGTGGTGAAGGTGCCGAACTGCAGGGGGTTGCCGTACTGGCAGAGGGCGGCGTCCTCGGGGACGAGGTGCGGGTAGCCGACGGTGAGGACCCTGGCGGACGGGGCCTTGGCGTGCAGCGCGGTCAGCATCCGGGCGTAGTCGCCGCGCAGCCGGTTCAGGCGGTCGGGCAGGCTCGCGTCGAACTTGTTCTTGCAGGGCGTGCCCCGGCCGAGCTGGACGGCGCCGAGTTCGATGCAGCTCTTGAGGATCTCGGCGAAGCCGAGGTCGTTGCCGCCGATCCCGACGGTGACCAGGTCGGTGGCCGGGTCGACGGCGTCGATCTGCGGCGGGACGGACGGGTAGGGGCCGTTGGGGTCGGTGCCGAGCGGCGGGAGCGGCCGGCCGAGCGGGGACTGCGCGCCGGTGTCGACGCTGCCGGTGGTGGCGCCGCTGCAGCTGACGTTGCGCAGGGCGACCAGGGAGCCGAGGTCGCGGCGGAGGATCTCGGGATAGGAGTCGACGGTGCGGGCGCAGCCGTCGCGCGGTTCGGTCTCGTCGCCGGTGGCCACGATGACCCCGGCGGTGTAGGAGTCGCCGAGGGCCGTCCACCGCAGTGCGGCGGCGCGGTCGCCGGGCCGGGCGGCGGCCTGGGCGGTGGTCGGGGTGATCAGTCCGGCGGCGAGCACGGTGGCGGTGCCGGCGACGGCGAGGCGGGACAGGAAGTGTGGCACGGCTCTCCTCCTCGGGGTGCGGGGGAGAGAGCGGATTCACCCCCCTGAGAGTCAATCGAGTCGCCGTGGTGGCGACTTGATGCCTCAAGGGGGTGAATTCGCGGGCGCGGACGTGACGTCGTGACGTCGTGAGGTCGTCGCGTGGTGTCGTGGCCTCGCCGGACCGGCGGCGGTGTGCGGCTACAGCACCGCGGCGGCGGGCTCGATCATCGCCCGCGCGGTCTTGCCGTCGACGTATTCGCCGAGGGCCGTCATCTCCCACTCGCCGCCCGGACGGCGGACCAGCTTGCACATCATCACACCGGTGTGGGGCTCGGAGTTGGTGAGGTCGAAGCGGACCAGCTCCTCCTCCGTCCGGGCGTCCAGCAGACGGCAGTAGGCGTCGCGCACGTCGGAGAACTTCTGGCCGGAGAAGGAGTTCACGACGAAGACCAGCCCGTGGACCTCCGCCGGCAGGCCCTCCAGGTGGACGGTGATCGCCTCGTCGTCGCCGCCCTCGCCGCCGACCAGGTTGTCGCCGGAGTGGGAGATCGCGCCGTTGAAGATGCTCAGCTTCATGAACCAGGCCGTCTCCAGCCGCTTGTGCCGGGCGTCGAAGGCGAGGCAGGAGGCGTCCAGGTCGATGTCACGGCCACGGGCGGCGGACTTCCAGCCGAGGGCCATCCGGACGGAGGAGAGGAACGGGCGGCCGTTCTTGACCAGGGAGACCGAGCTGCCCTTGACCAGGTTGACCCGGCCCTTGTCCAGGGTGATCTTGGCGGCGGCGGCCGGGGCCGCGGGCGCGGCGGGGGCCGGGGGAGCCGCGGGCGGGGCCGGGACGGCGGTCTGGCCGGTGGCGAGGGCGATCCGCGGGTCGACCGGGGTGCCGGCCGGGGTGGCGGTCGGGGGCCCGGCCGGTGCGGCCGGTGCGGGCGGCACGGGCGGGGCGGCCGGCGGAGTCGGGAGCTGGACGGTGCGGTCCACCGGAGCCGGCGGCGCGACCGGCGCGACCGGCGCGGCGGGGGCCTGGGCGGCCGGGGCCGGGACCGGGGCCGAGGAGGCGGGGGCCGGGGAGTCCTCGACGGAGACGCCGAAGTCGGTGGCGATGCCCGCGAGGCCGTCGGCGTAGCCCTGGCCGACGGCGCGCACCTTCCAGGCACCGCCCCGCAGATAGACCTCGACCACGATGAGCGCGGTCTCCAGGCCCAGTCGGGGCGGGGTGAAGGTGACCAGCACCTCGCCGGTGTCGGCGTCGCGGACGGTGGCGGTGGGCTCCATCCCGGCGAAGGTGGAGACCTGGTCGGCGGGGCTCGCGGTGACCACGATCTTGGTGATGCCGGCCGGGACGGCCCGGGTGTCGACGGTGATCGCGTCGGGGGTGCCGGCGGTGGCCGGGCGGTGGCTGACGCCGGGGCCGTTCGGGGCGTTGAAGAAGACGAAGTCGTCGTCCGAGCGGACCTTTCCGGCATCGGTCAGCAGCAGGCCGGAGACGTCCAGCGCCTTGGGCGCGGTGACCTCGACGCTCACTCGCGCGGCGGTCAGCGGTGCGTTGCCGCCTTGGGTCAGGACGGTGGACACGGACTCCTCCTCGGGTGCGGAACGGCGGCCCGGCCGGGGCCGTCGGGGCGCCGGGCCGGGGTGCTGCCCACAGTAACGAACGAGGTTCGGGGATGTGCCCGTCCGGAACGGCCGACCGTGGATCGTCGAACGACCGTTACACCCGGCCGTCGGCAGGTCAGCGCGCCGCGGTGGCCGGGTCGGTGGCCGGGTCGGTGGCCGGGGAGAGGGCCGGTGCGGGGGTCGTTGCAAGGGCCGGGCCGTCGGCCGGTTCGGGGAGCGGCGAGGCGGCCCGGGCGCGGGGCGCGCACGGATCGACGGGCAGCGGCTGCGCCGGGCCGAAGCCCCCGAGCGCGGCGACCGCGCGGGGGTGGTCGAGGGCGAAGGCGGAGACGCTCCAGCTCTCCGCCGGGGCCGCCTTGCGCGCCGCGGCGGACGGCTCCGCGGCCGGACGGGCGCCGCGGACGCCGAAGGTGTAGTGGCCGGGCCGGACGTCGGTGCCGGGCGGGGTGGTGAAGCGGTAGACGAGGGTGCCGCGCTCCTGCTGGGCGGTGACCACGGCGCCCGGCAGGTCGGTCCAGGCGGCGCCGGCGCCGGGTGCCGACTCGCCCGGGGCGAGCCGGAACTCGGCCTGGAACGCGGTGACCGGCTCGGCCACCGCGAGGGTGAGCCGGTGGCGCAGGCCGTCCCGGCCGAGCGGGGAGAGCAGGGCGGCGCCGGACAGCGCGTGGTCGGTCTCCGGGGCGCTCCCGGGGTCGGCCGGGCCGGCGCCCTCGACGGGGGCGACGGGGTCGACGGGGGCGGTGGGCCCGGTGGGCGCGGTGGGCGCGTCCTTCCCCGGGGCGCCCGCGGCGCCGACGTCCGGGAGGGACGCGGCGGGCGGCGGCGCCGGGCGGCCGGGCACGGTCGGTCGCAGCCCGGGGATGTTCGGTCCCTGGCCGGGGGCGGAGGGGTCGTAGCCGGGCTGCTGGGCGTTCCAGGGCGGGGCCGGGACGGAAGGGGAGGGCGAGGGGCCGGCCGGAGCGTCGGCCCCGGTGCCGGCGAGCTGGGTGCCGTGGGCCGGCGCGTCCTGCCCGGCCGAGGCCTGGCCGCCGGTCTGGGGCGTGCCCGGGTCCGCCGTGCGGGACGCGGGCGGGGTGGCGGCGACCGGCGCGGGTCCCGACGGGCGTGCCGGGAGGTGCGAGGAGGGGGCCGTCGAGGGGTGGCCCGCGGCGGGGGCGGACGACAGGCCGTCGGTCGGGGTCTGCTCCGAGGCCGCCTCGGCCTGGTCGGTGGCGCCCGGCGTGGGCGGCGGGGTGGAGCCGACCCGGGCGACGCCGGCCCGGCGGCCGATCCCCTGCTGTTCGTTGAGCAGCAGGGTGGTGGCGATGCTGATGCCGACCACGGTGGACATCGCCATCGCGGCACCGGACAGGCGCAGGGTGGGCAGCCGGAACAGGCCGCCGAACGGGCGCGGCCGCCCGTGCCGACCCTGCCGTGCGGGCTCGTGGTGCACGTCCCGCGCGGTGTCCTCGCGCACAGCCACCGGACCCCTCCCTCCCCGAAGCCGCCGTCGCGTCGCCGTATTCTCCCACGCGTCGCCGCCGGGTCCGGCTCCGGCCGTCGCGGGCCGGTTCCGCGCGGGCCCGCCCGGGGAGAGGGCAGAGCGTACCAGTGGGTGATCACCTCCCGGTCGGCCCCCGTCCATTTCGTGGACGCCCTTTCGACACACGGAAGTTGACGGTCCGTCTGACAAGGGCGGGTAAGGAGCGGCCGCCCCGGACGGGGGTTATTGCAACCCCCTTGCAACCCTTGCCCGGTGCGCCGGGCGTGACGCAGGCTGAGGTCATCCCACGCCGTCCCGGAGAGACCGTCATGCCGCCCGACCCGCTGTCCGCAGCCTCAAGTGCACCCCTCGCCGCCACCCCCACGGGCGGCGATGGGGACGGCTCCACCGCCGCTCCGGCGGCGGTGGAGGAGGTGCTGATCCTGCGGATCTCGCTGGGCGAGGAGGTGGTCGGCGAGGTGCGCACCCGGTTCCGGTTCGTCGCCGCGCGCCCGTACGAGGTCCTGCTGACCTTCCACCTGGGGCGGCCCGACGAGGCCGACTGGGTGTTCTCACGCGAACTGCTGCGCGACGGGCTGCGCGCGCTGAGCGGCCAGGGCGACGTCAAACTGTGGCCGGCGTACTGCCCGTGCCACGGCGCGACGCTGCACCTGGCGCTCGAATCCCCGCACGGCAGCGCACTGCTGGAGGCGTCCAAGCCCCGGGTGCAGGCCTGGCTGGACCGCACCTACGCGCTGGTCTCCGAGCACCAGGAGCGCCGCTGCGGTCCCACCGACGCCGAGCTGGCCGCGCTGCTCGCGAACGGCTGACGACGGGGCGCCGGATCCGCTCCGCCCGGCCGGGGGCCGAGCGTCAGCGACGCTCCGTCGGGGCGGCGACGCGCGGCGGCGGCAGGGGCGGCGCACCGGGCAGCCGGGCCGTCCCCGCGGCCAGCGCGGCCCGCAGCCGCCGCACGGCCGGGGCCGAGGAGGAGGGCAGCAGGTCGTACGGGTCGTCCGGCCCGTCCACGGTGACCAGCACCGACTCGGCGATCCGGTACGGCCGGTGGGCCAGCAGCCCGCCCAGGTAGCGGCGCAGCCGGGAGAGCTCCGCGCGCACCGTCACCGTCCGGCCCGGGTCACCGAACAGCGCGTCGGCGAGCTGGGCGGCCGTGCTGCCCTCGCGTCCGGTGGCGAGCAGGAGCAGCAGTTCGGCGTGGCGCGGGCTGAGCGGGTGCGACCAGCTGTCGGCCGCGCCCCGGACGGACAGCCCGGGGCGGTCCGGGCGGCGCAGGTCCAGCCGGAGGTGGGCGCCCTCGGCCTGCTCGGCGGTCACCGTGCCCGAGCCGTTCTCCCCGGGCGGCCGGACCGGGCGCACCAGCCAGCCGTCGGCGAGCGGCTCCAGCGCGCACTCGCCGAGGCCCGGCACCCAGTGCACGGCGGCCGGGGTCCAGCCCTCGCTGGGCACCCGCAGCCGGCTGGGCGGCGGCAGCCCGGCCGCGGCGGCGGTCCACCCGGCCGCGTCCACCACCAGCGCCGGGCCGCCGACCCGGGCGAGCAGCGGGGCGGCCAGGGTGCGCAGCTGGTGCAGCGCCTCCAGCCGGTGGGCGCGCAGCTCGGTCTCGGCCAGCCGGGCGGCGGTCGCGGTGAGCTGGAGCAGGTACGGGCGGATGCTGTGCGCCGGGCCGCTCAGGTTGATGGCGCCGACCAACTGCCCGGTGCCGGGGTCGCGCACCGGTGCGGCCACGCAGGTCCAGGAGTGGTGGCTGCGCAGGTAGTGCTCGGCGGAGTGGACGTGCATCGGGCGCCGGGCGCGCAGCGCGACCGCGATGCCGTTGGTGCCGACGCTCTCCTCGATCCAGCGGGCGCCGGTGATGAAGCCGATCCGGTCGGCGCTGCGGCGCAGGCCGCGTTCGCCCTCCTGCCAGAGCACGTGGCCCTCGGCGTCGGCGACGGCCAGCAGCAGCGGGGCCGTGCCGCCCGTCTCCACCAGGGTCTCGCGGAGCACCGGCAGGACGGTGTCGAGCCCGCTGGTGCGGCGTCGCTGTTCGATTTCGCCGGGGCCCAGCAGGACGGCGGCGGCGCCGGTGTCGGGGTCGAGGCCGAGGCGGCGCAGCCGGGCCCAGGAGTCGCCGATCTCGGGCCGGGGTTCGAGCAGGCCGGGGCCGCCGGTCTCCTCGGTGCGGGCGGGGGTGGACAGTTCCCGGGCGGCGGCGTCGGCGAGGGTGCGGTCGTGGACCTTGGCCAGCTCCGTCGCGGACGGCGGGGTGCGGCGCTCTGGTCGTCGGGACTGCCGTCCGGTCTGCCGCACTCGCTTCGCTCCTCGCCGCCGTTCGAGGACGCGTCGGGGCCGACGCGCTGACGAAAGCGTACGGGTGCGGTGGGCCGCTGGGGACGGGGTCGGGCAAGTCGGCATACCGGACGGTACGGAACGCGGGTCCGGCCCCGGGCCCGGCCGTGCCCGCCGGGGTGCGGGGCCCGACCCCCGGCCGGCCCCGGCCGGTGGTCAGCGCTGGGCGCCGGAGCCCTGCTGGGCCGCCTCCACGGTGTGGTGCAGGTCGGCGGTGGCCTCCAGGGCGGCGCCGGTGCTCAGCGCCAGGCAGGCGGCCAGGGCCACGGCGGCGGCCCGCAGCCAGGTGCCCGGGGCGGGGGCCGGGCGGGGCCGGAGCAGTGCGGCGACCCGGCGCGGGACCGGGCCGGAGTGGGCGGTGGCGACCGTCCGGGGGCGGGCCGGCCAGGAGGAACGGCTCGCGGCCAGGGCCGCCCGGCCGACCGCGCGGGCGGTCACGGCGCGGTCGCCGACCCGGGCCGCCGCGACCTCGTCGGCCCAGCGCTCCAGGTGGTACCCGAGGGGTGCGCGCAGCGGGCGCAGTGCCGGATGGACGTCGGCGGCGTGCTCGGCGAGGGCGAGGAAGAGGTGGTGGCGGGCGGTCAGGTGGGCCCGTTCGTGGGCGAGCAGGGCGGAGCGCTCGGGGCCGTCGAGGGCGCGCAGCATGCCGGAGGTGACCACGATCCGGCCGGGCTCGCCCGGTCGGCCGGGGCGGCCCAGGCGGCCGGGCAGGGCGAAGGCGTCGGCGCAGTCGTCGTCCAGCACGGTGAGCGGGTGGTCGGCGGGCCGGAACAGCGCGGCGGGCCGCAGGAGGGCGACCGGCCGCAGCCGGGCGGCGAGCCGGGTGAGCGAGGGCGGCCACGCCGAGGGGCGTGACCGGCGCACGGAGGCGCGCGGGGGGCGCATGTCCGAATGCTGGGCAGGGGAGGGGGCGCGGCCCGGCCGGTGGGCGCCCGTCCGGTCCGTCCGGTCCGTCCGGTCCGTCCGGTCCGTACGGTGGCGGTCGGTGCGGTCGGTGCGGTCGGTGCGGTCGGTGCCGCTGGCGGCGCCGGCGCCGTCGGTGGGTCGGCCGGGGTGGTCGTGGGCCGGGAGCGCGGCCCGGGCGGTGCGCAGCTCCCGCTGCCGCCGGTGGACGGTGCGCGCCGCCAGTGCGCCGAGCGCGAGCAGCGCCAGGGCGGCGAGCGCGGCCGCGAACGGCGCGGCGGGCGAGGCCGCGGTGAGCCAGGGCAGCGAGAGGTGGCCGAGGGCGGCGACGGGCGGGAGCTGGAGCAGTCCGTCGGCGGCGAGCAGGCCGAGCGAGCAGAGCGTGCCGCCGGCCAGCACGGCGGTGGTCGCGGCCAGCATCCAGGCGGCGGCCCGCGGCGGCAGCGCCTCGGCGAGGCGGCGGGCCAGCGGGGCGGCCAGGAAGGGCAGCAGCAGCGGGACCCAGACGGCGAGCATCATCGGCCGGCCGCTCCCGGGGTGCCCGGGCCCGCGGTGTCCGGGCCCGCGGCGCCGGCCCCGGTCGCCTCCGCGCCCGGGGTGCCGTCGCCGAGCAGTTCGCGCAGCAGCTGCTCGTCCTCGGTGGAGAGGTCGGAGACGAAGCGGGCCAGCACGGTGGAGCGGTCGGCCTCGCGGCCGAGTTCGGTGTGCATCCGGCGGGCGGCGAGTCCCGCGGTGTCCTGGACGGTCGGGGTGTAGGCGTAGGCCCGGCCGGCCCGGGTGCGCACGACCGTGCCCTTGTCGAACAGTCGGCCGAGGATCGTGGCGATGGTGGTGCGGGCGAGGTCCCCGCCGAGCGCGGCCTGGACGTCCTGCGGCGTCATCGGCTGCCGGGCGGACCAGAGGGCGGCCAGCACCTCGGCCTCCAGCTCCCCGGCGGGCCGGCGGGCGGACGGTACGTCGGGCATGGCGGCGCTTCCTCCAAGTATCGTCTACAGTCATGTAGACCGTCTACGCAACTGTAGACGGTCCGGGCGGGTTCCGATGCGAACCGCCCCCCAACGTACGGGAGGTCCGTCGGCCTTGCTCCAGTTCCTCGCCGATCCGGCCGTTCACCTCGCGGTGAACCCGCTGGACGCGTCCTCACTGCTCGCCGCCTTCGGTGCGCTCGGCATCGCCGTGGTGCTGTTCGCCGAGACCGGCCTGCTGGTGGGCTTCTTCCTGCCCGGTGACTCGCTGCTGTTCACCGCCGGACTGCTCTGCGTCCCCGGCGCCACCAAGGGCCCGCAGCTGCACCTGTGGCAGGTGCTGCCCGCCGCCCTGGTCGGCGCGCTCGTCGGAGCCCAGGTCGGCTACCTGATCGGCCGCCGCGGCGGCCGGGCGCTGCTGGCCCGGACCCGGCGCAAGAGCCTGCTGGAGGGCGTGGCGCGGGCCGAGGAGCTGCTGACCAAGTACGGGCACGGCAAGGCGATCGTGCTCGCCCGGTTCATCCCGGTGGTCCGAACGGTGCTGAATCCGCTCTGCGGCGTACTCGACGTGCCGGTCCGCTCGTTCACCCTCTGGCAGGTGCTCGGCGGCGTGGTCTGGACGGTCGGCGTGGTGCTCGCCGGGTACGGGCTCGGCTCGTCCGTCCCCAGCATCGACCGATATCTGCTGCCCATCATCGGTCTGGTAGTAGTTGTCTCCGTGCTCCCCATTGTTCTCGAACTGTTCCGCGCCCGTAAGGCGCGACGTCACGGAGGTGACATGTGACGCCATCCCGGGCGCTCGCCGTGTACGACGGCAGCGGAATCGACGGCGGCCTGTACACCCGGGTCAACGGCTGGGCGCAGTCGGCCCCGCACTGGCTGGACGAGGTGATCAAGGTCTGGTCGGCGCTCGGCCTCGGACTGTTCGCGGTCTTCATGCTCCTCGCGTGGTGGCGGGCGCGCGGCGCGGACTCGGCCGTGATGGCCAGGGTGCTCGCCTCGCCGGTGATCGTGGTCGTCGCGTACGGCGTCAACTCGGTGTTCAAGGGCGCGGTCGAGGAGCTCCGGCCGTGCGCCCAGATCCCCGGCAGCGTCGCGCTGGAGACCTGCCCGGGCACCGGGGACTGGTCCTTCCCGAGCAACCACTCGGTGATCGCCTTCGCCGCCGCGGCCGCGCTCTGGTTCGTCGACCGGCGGCTCGGCTGGGTGGCCGGCCTGTTCGCGGCGCTGATGGCCGCCTCCCGGGTCTGGGTCGGCGTGCACTACCCGCACGACGTGGCGGTGGGCGCGCTGGTCGGGCTGCTGGTCGCGGTGGTGCTGGCGCCGCTCGCCGGGCGCTGCGGACCGCTGGTGGACCGGATGCGGGCGGGTGCGCTGCGGCCGCTGCTCGGGCCGGGCGCGCTGCCCCCGGTCGACCGCGGCTACGCGACGCAGGGGCGCTGACCCCGCCGCCGGCGCCGCCGGGCACTCCGACGCCGCCGCGCGCTCGGACGCCGTTTCCCGGGCCGCCCGCCCCTTGTCCGGTTTCGGACGACGGGTGGAGCATGTGAGCCGGGCGTGGGGCCTCCTCCGGGGGGCGCCCGCCCGGCTCAGTCGTGCTCGGGCGCGCGGGCGCCGGGCGTGCCAGCGGAGGGAGTGCCGAATGCCGTACCGACTCGACATCACGCAGGGGGACTGGCCGGGGGACCTGCTGCACAAGGGCGTCGAGGGGCTGCTGGCCGAGGCCATGGTGCTCACCCTCGCCACCGCGGGGCACGAGCACGGCCCGCACGCCAACCTGGCCTTCTTCGCGTACGACGACGACCTCGTCCTCTACTTCGTCAGCGAGCGCTCCACCCGGCACAGCCACCACCTGGCCGAGGAGGCCCGGGCCGCCGCCACCGTCTTCCTGCCGCCGCCGGTCTTCGGCGAGCAGCTGCGCGGCCTCCAGCTGACCGGCAGCGCGGGCGAGGCCTGGGGGCGGCAGGCCGAGGCGGCACTGGCCGCCTACCAGGGGCGCTATCCGGCCTTCGCGCGGGACGAGGAGGCCCGGCGGCAGTTCCTGACCGGCGGCGGGGCGGCGGCGCTGTACCGGTTCCAGGTGGAGGAGCTGACGGCGGTGGACGAGCCGAACTTCGGCCGGCGCAACTACCTGCGGGCGCGGGTGGTGCGGCCGTAGCCGCCCCGGTCGTCCCGGCGGGCCCGGACGCCCCGGCGGCTGCGACCGCCGGGGCCGTGGGCGCCACCTCCGAGTGGCCGTCGGGTTGTCTGTACAACTTCCCAGGTGGTTCATCTGCGGGACGGCAGTCCGACGCCCCTCGGACACCCGGGCGCATCAGCCTGGACGCATGAGAGTCATCGTCGTAGGAGCAGGCGTGCTCGGCAGCATGCACGCCTGGCAGGCCGTCGAGCGCGGCCACGAGGTCGTCCACCTGGAGCGCGAGACCGAGGCCCGCGGCGCCTCGGTGCGCAACTTCGGCCTGGTCTGGGTCAGCGGCCGGGCGCAGGGCGAGGAACTGGACACCGCGCTGCGGGCCCGCGAACTGTGGGAGTCCATCGGCGCCCGCGTCCCGGACCTCGGCTTCCGGGCGAACGGGTCGCTCACCGCGATCCGCACCGAGGCCGAACTGGCCGTCGCCGAGCAGGCCCTGACCCTGCCGGACGCCGCCGCCCGCGGCTACCGGCTGCTCGACCCGGACGAGACCCGCGCCGTCAACCCGGCCCTGCGCGGCAAGCTGCTCGGTGCCCTGTGGTGCGAGCGCGACGCCGCCGTCGAGCCCCGCACCGCCCAGCGCGCGCTGCGCGGCCACCTGGAGTCCACCGGCCGGTACACCTTCCTGCCCGGGCGCGAGGTGCGCGAGGTGGTCGGCGAGAACGCCGTCCGCGACGACCACGGCGACGTCCACACCGGCGACCTGGTGATCCTCTGCACCGGAGCCTGGCTCGGCGGCCTGGTCCGCGAACTCGCCCCCGCCCTGCCGGTCCGCCGGGTCCGCCTCCAGATGATGCAGACCGACCCGCTCGGCGAGACCCTGAGCACCTCCGTCGCCGACGGCGACAGCTTCCGCTACTACCCGGCCTTCGCCGGCACCGCCCTGGACCGGCTGCGCGAGACCCAGCCCCAGCCGCCGGTCGCCGCCGAACACAGGATGCAGCTGCTGATGGTCCAGCGCCGCGACGGCGGCCTGACCATCGGCGACACCCACGAGTACGACCAGCCGTTCGGCTTCGACGTCGTCGAGGACCCGTACGACCACCTGGCCGGCGTGGTCGAGGAACTGCTCGGCCGCCCGATGCCGCGGATCCGCCGCCGCTGGGCCGGGGTGTACGCCCAGTGCGTCGACACCACCCGGGTCGTCCACCGCGAGCGCGTGCGCGACGGCGTCTGGCTGGTCACCGGCCCCGGTGGCCGCGGCATGACCTGCTCGCCCGCCATCGCCGAGACCACCGCCCAACTCGCCAACCTGTAAGGAACCTTGTTGTGACCACCGATATCCGCCTGGTCGTGCTCGACATGGCCGGCACCACCGTCGCCGACGACGGCCTGGTCGAGCAGGCCTTCACCGCGGCCGCCGCGTCGCTCGGCGTCGAGGCCGGCAGCCCGGCGTTCGACCCGATGCTGGCCCACGTCCGGGCCACCATGGGCGAGTCCAAGATCTCCGTCTTCCGGCACCTGTTCGGCGAGGAGGAGAAGGCCCAGCGGGCCAACGCCGCCTTCGAGGCCGCCTACGACGACCTGGTCGACGCCGGCCACTGCGCCGCCCTGCCCGGCGCCGCCGAGGCCATCGCCGAACTGCGCGGCCGGGGCCGCAAGGTGGTCCTCACCACCGGCTTCTCCCGGACCACCCAGGACCGCATCCTGGACGCCCTGGGCTGGCGGTCCGTCGCCGACCTGACCCTCTGCCCCGCCGAGGCGGGCCGCGGCCGCCCGTACCCCGACCTGGTGCTCACCGCGCTGCTGCGCACCGGCACCGACTCGGTCCGCCGGATCGCCGTCGCCGGCGACACCGGCTACGACATGCTGACCGGCACCCGGGCCGGCGCCCCGGTCGTCGCCGGCGTCCTCACCGGCGCCCACGACGAGGCCCGCCTGCGGGCCGACGGCGCGACCCACGTCCTCGGCTCGATCGCCGAACTGCCCGCCCTGCTGGGCTGATCCGGCACCCCGCCCCGGGCCCGGCCCGGGGCGGCGACCGGCCGGCTCGGACGGTCGACGGCTCAGACGGTCGACGGCCCGGGCCGTCGCACCGACCAGAGCACGGCGCCGTCGATCAGGACGTTGCAGCCGACGAACAGCAGCAGGTAGGCGGGGGAGTCGACCTCGCCGGGGAGCTTGGGGGCGACCCGCCCGGCCGGGTCCATCCGGACGGTGACCACGTCGCCGCGCTTGAACAGCGCGTCGCGCTCCTCCAGCGGGCCGCCCGGGACCTCGTCGTTCAGCTCCGTGGCGGCCAGGGTGTACGCCCGCCCGGTGCCGTGGAGCGAGTCGGTGACCTTCTCGTCGACCACCACGGCCCGCACCGTCCGGCCCGAACCCAGGATCAGGTTGGTCCAGGCGGCGGAACCCGCGAGGTACGCGACGAAGGCGACCGCGCAGATGCCCGCGCTCCAGCCGAACATCCTCTTCTGGAACGCGGGGTTGGTGTCGGCGTCGCGGCGCAGGGCGAACGCGATCAGCATCACCAGGGGGTAGCCGACCCCGACCACGGTGGCGAGGAACGAGTTGACGTAGACGTCCAGCGCGATGACGGCGACGAGCATGGCGGTGGAGAGCGCGATGAGCGCCACCGCGCCCCCGAGCCGGCGCGGGCCGCTTCGAGTCTCCTGGTCGGGCGGAGCGACTGTCATCCGAAGGCCTTCCGGACGTTGTCCCACTGGTCGGGCGGCACGGTGTCGCGGCTCTCGTCCCGGGGCGGGTGGAAGGAGATGCCCCGGTACGCGGCGGCGACCAGCGGCAGCCACTCGTCCCAGTGGTCGACGTCCTCGGTGGTGAAGACGGCGGCGACCACGTACGGGCTCCACGGGTGCGGGATCAGCAGTTCGAGCTGGCGGACCGTGCTGACGGCCGACTCCGGTACGCCGAAGACCGCGCCGGGCACCGGGACGGTCAGCTCGCGGGCGGCCAGGGCGGCGCGGCCGAGCGGCAGGTCCACCACGCCGACGTCGGCGTCCGGCCAGGCCTCGGCCAGCTCCGTGGCGACCCGCGCGGGGTAGCTGCCCGGCGCGCCGAGGTCCTGCGGGCGGAGGAAGACGGAGAGCACGCCGTGGATCGGACCGCCGTCCCCGGCCCGGACCAGGCAGCCGGACACGTGGACGGCGCCCTCCCGCAGCTGGGCCTGGAGTGCGGTCTCGGAGGCGATCACGGCGGCGAGCTTCTGCTCGGGCCCGGCGTCGGGGAAGAGCGCGTCCAACTGCTCCGCGGCCCGGGCCATCCGGTCGCCGGGGTCCTCGTTCAGGTCGACGGCGGTGAAGCCCGCGGGCAGGTCGAGCCAGAGCGGCGGGGCGGTGGCCCCCGGGGTCTCAACGGCCATAGCCGGCCGCCCATCCGCCCATGCCGAGCAGGTTGCCGACGGTGGACACGCTGCCGATGATGACGTTGGCCTTGCCGCCGCCGGCCGCCATGCCCGCCGAGCCGATGACGCTGTTGCCGCCGGTGGTGTAGTTGACCGCACTGGCGAGGTTGTCGCTCGGGTTGTCCTGGGTGAGCGCGTACGCGGTCGGGGCGTTGAGCCCGGCGGTGGTGGCGGCCTGGACGCCGTCGGAGACGTTCATCGCGGTGGCCTTGGACACGCCGAGCTTGATGGCCGGCTTCTCGATCGCCGTGGTGAAGATCGGGTTGGCCGGGTCGATCCCCCGGGCGGCGGTCCGGACCTCGGTGGACCCGGCGGAGACCGCGCCGCGCACGCCCGCACCGGCGGCGCGGGCCTCCCGGACGGCGGTCACGCCCTTGGCCGCGACGCCCACGCCGGGGATCGCGCCGAGGACGTCGCCGCCCAGGGTCAGCCAGTTGCCGATGTTCTTCTGCGGCGGCCACAGCTGGCCCTTGGCGGCGTACTGGGTCGCGTGCGCGCCCGCGGCGGCGGCGCTCAGCAGGAGCGCCGGCAGCGCGAAGGCGGGGAAGAAGATCGCCGCGACGCCGCAGACGCCGGCCGCGACGGTCAGCAGGTCCGCGCCGTGGTTCTTGAACCAGTCGCCGACCTTGCTGAGCCAGCCGGGCTCCGGCGGGGCCTTGCTGTCGGCGGCCTTGCGGACGGCCTCGGCCGTCTTCTTCGCGTCCGACTGGTGGGTCCCGGCGAGCTCGTGGGCCTGCTTCTGGAGGCCGGCCAGCTCGTTGGAGGCGCTGGTGAGCAGGCCGGCGGCCGAGTCGAGGTGGCTCTTCGCCGTGTTGTAGCGCTGTTCGGCGGCGGCGAGGCTCGCGTCGTCGGAGTAGTAGCGGCCGGCCAGTTGGAGGTCGGGGGCGGCGGCCGCGGCGCTGTGCGCCCGGTCCGCTTCGTCCTTCTTCTTCTTGGCGGCGACCGCGGAGGCGGCCAACTCGGCAGCCTTGGGCTGGTGTTCGGTCAGCGCCTTGTACCAGACGTCGAGCGCCGTGTAGGCCGCGGTGATCGAGTCGGCGGCGTCCTGGAGGTAACCGGGGAGCTTGTCGAACTGCTTGGCGAACTGCTTGGCCGCCTCGCCCGTCCACTCGCCCTGGTTGTCGGAGATCTGGGAGAGCGTGGTGTGCACGCCGGTGAGGTGCTGGCCCACCCGGCGCAGGCCGGCGCTGAGCGCGGTGACGGCGGCGGAGTCGCCGGGGGTGGGGTTGAAGCCGAGGCCGGACCAGTCGGGCGCCGGCGGCGTCGGGGCGCTCACGACTGCCCCGCCGGGGTGAGGACCTTGACGATGCTCTGCTCGGTGCCGTCGTAGTTCTTCTGCACCTGCTCCAGGCCCTCGTCCAGGACCTTGACGCACTCGCGGACCTTCTTCAGGCCGAACTGCCACTTGTCCTTGAAGTGCCCGCAGGCCTCGTCCAGGAAGTCGAAGCCGGTGCCGGTGTGGCCGGCCGCTTCGAAGGCCTTGAGCCCCTGTTCGAGTTCGTCGCCGCAGCCTTTGAGATCCTGGGCCAGCTTGGCGAGGAATTCGGTACTGACTTTGAAGTCGGACACTTTCGCCCCCGATGCGTCGTTTGTCGGACCGGGCGAGCATAGCCCCGACCAGTGCGCCGATGATCGCCCGCGCCGGGGTCCGGGGGAGGATGTTTGCGGGACCTTTACGGGCCGTCGACGCCTTCTTGACGTCGGCGGCCCGGCCCGGAGGGAGGTGCGAGGGTCGGTCTCAGCGGCGCCAGAAGCCGCGCTTCTTCGGGGTGACGAGCTGCACCACGGCCGTGACGAACAGTTCGGCGACGGGCGAGGGCCCCGGGCCGTGGTTGAGGTGGCTCTCGGCGGTCCACTCGCCGAGGACGGTGCCCGGGCTGCCGTCGAAGGGGCTGAACGCGTGCTCCAAGGTCACGTAGCGCACCGACCTGGAACCCTGGGGCTGGACGGCGGCGACGAAGTGGGCCTCGGTGGCGCCGACCGCGGTGGGCAGGGTGACCAGCAGCATGTGGTGGCCGTCGACCGACAGGTGCCGGCAGTCGAGGCCGTGGTGGGGCAGGCGGTCCTCGGGCGGCAGGGCGGCGCCGAGGTCGTCCCAGATCTGGGTGACGACGGGCAGCAGGCTGCCGCCGTCCGGGGTCGGGGTGGCCACGCGCGGGCCGAACTCCAGTACCTGGCGGGCGAGTTCGCGGTGGACGAAGCGGTAGTGATGGGGTCGGGGGTCCGTCATGGGGGACACCGTAGCGAAGGCTTCGGGGCGGGAGGTCGGCACGTCCGACGGCCCGCCCCGACAGGGTGGTTGACCAGCGTCTTCGGAAATTGACGGACCGTCAGAACGGCGTCAGGAGTGTCCGCCCTTGAGGTTGAGCACGACCACCCCGACGATCACCAGCGCTATGCCCAGCCACTGGAGCCGCCCGAGCGACTCGCCGAAGGCGACCACGCCGATCCCGGCGACCGCCGCGGTGCCGGCCCCGGACCAGACCGCGTAGGCGACCGAGACCGGTATGTGCTTGAGCGCGCGGCCGAGCAGCACGAAGGAGAGCGCGTAGCCGAGGCCGACGCCGAGGCTCGGCCAGAGCCGGGTGAACCCCTCGGTGAGCTTGAGGCAGCTGGTGGCGCAGACCTCGCTGACGATGGCGAGGGCGAGCAGGAGATAGGGCATGTCAGGGTCGAACCGCGCCGGGACCGGCGAGCTTCCCGAGCAGGGCGAGGTCGGCCTGCTCCAGGCTGGCGAGCAGGGTGATCCGCTCGCCCCGGGGCAGCGGCACCGCGGTGGACGGCACGGCGAGCACGGCGCAGCCGGCCGCGGTGGCGGAGGCGACCCCGGTCGGGGTGTCCTCGACGGCGAGGCAGGCCGCCGGGTCCAGGCCGAGCCGCTCGGCGGCGGCGAGGTACGGGTCGGGCGCGGGCTTGGTGCGCTCGGTGTCCTCGGCGGCCAGGGTGACGGCGAACCAGTCCCGGCCGATGGCGGACAGCACCAGGTCCACCACCCGGCGCGGGGAGGCGGAGACCAGCGCGGTGGGCACCCGGGCGTCGCGCAGCGAGGCCAGCAGGGCGAGCGCGCCGGGGCGCGGAACCGTCTCGGCGGCGACCTTGCCGGCGAAGGACTCGCCGAGCCGGGCGGCGAGTTCGGCCTCGCCGAGCGTGGTGCCGCTGACCCTGTGCAGGTGGGCGGCGGTGTGCTCGATGGCCTGGCCGAGCACCTCGGGGGCGTCCTGGTCGGTGAGCGGGCGGTTCAGTTCCTCGGCGAGTTCGGCGGCGGCCTGCCACCACAGCTGCTCGGTGTCCACCAGGGTGCCGTCCATGTCGAAGAGGACGGCGGCGGGCAGGACGACGGCGGGCAGGACGACGGCGGGCAGCGCGGCGGCGGGCGGGGCGGAGTTCTCGGGCAGGACGGAGTCGGGCAGGGCGGAGTCAGGCATGGCGGTACCTTCGGTGGTTCTTCGGTGCTCCGGTGGACGGAGCAGGGAGGTACGAGGTTCTCAGGCGGTGCGGCGGTCCACCAGCACCGGGCGCTCCGGCAGGGTGAGCGCGGCCCGGGCGCCGGCCGGCAGGGCGGCGGCGGCCTCGGTGGGCAGGTCGGCCTTGACCTCGGTGCCGTCGTCCAGGCGGACGGTGAGCCGGGTGACGGCGCCCAGGAAGGAGGCGGTGACCACCAGCGCGGGGCCGTCCTCGGCCGGGGTCAGGGTGACGTTCTCCGGGCGCACCAGCACCTGGAGCTCGCCGTCGGCCGGGATCGCGCCGTCCACCGCGTGCCGGCGGCCGAGCACCTCGACGCCGTCCGAGGTGCGGGTGCACGGGATGCGGCTCATGGTGCCGACGAACTCGGCGACGAAGGCGGTGGCCGGCCGGCTGTACAGCTCGGACGGGACGGCGCACTGCTCCAGCCTGCCGGCCCGCAGCACCGCGACCCGGTCGGCCATCGACAGCGCCTCCTCCTGGTCGTGGGTGACGAACAGGGTGGTGATGCCCAGCTCCTGCTGGAGGCGGCGGATCTCGTCGCGCAGCTGGAGGCGGACCTTGGCGTCCAGCGCGGACAGCGGCTCGTCCAGCAGCAGGACGCGCGGCTGGAGGGCGAGCGCGCGGGCGAGCGCGATGCGCTGCTGCTGGCCGCCGGACATCTGGTGCGGGTAGTGGTCGGCGCGGTGCGGCAGGCCGACCAGCTCCAGCAGCTCCTGGGCCCGCTTGCGGCGTTCGGCCTTGCCGGTGCCGCGCATCCGCAGCCCGAAGGCGACGTTGTCCAGGGCGGTCAGGTGCGGGAAGAGGCTGTACGACTGGAACACCATGCCCGCGTCGCGCTTGTGCGCGGGGATCGCGGTGATGTCCCGGCCGTCGACCAGCACCTCGCCGGAGTCGTGCTGCTCGAAGCCGGCCAGGATGCGCAGCGCGGTGGTCTTGCCGCAGCCGGACGGGCCGAGCAGGGCGATCAGCTCGCCCGGGTGGACGGTCAGGTCCAGGCCGTCGAGGGCGGTGGTGGTGCCGAACGCGCGGCGCAGGGAGCGGAATTCGACGGTGGCGCTGCCGGGGGAGAGCGAGACGCCGTTGGCGATGGCGGTGGCCGTGGTCATGACTGGTGACTCCGGGGGGTTTCAGGAGGTGGCGGTCTTGGCGCGGCGCTCGCGCCCGGCGGTGGCCAGCAGGAGCAGCAGCAGCCAGGTGAGCAGCAGGCTCAGGATGGAGACCGCGACCGACATGTGGGCCTGGCTGTTGCCGACCGAGTAGATCCAGACCGGGAAGGGCTGGAAGCCGAGGATCGAGGCGGTGGTGAACTCGCCGAGGACCAGGGCCAGGGTGAGGAAGGAGGCGTTCAGCAGGGCCCCGCGCAGGTTGGGCAGGACCACGGTGAACACCGCGCGCGGCCAGCTCGCGCCGCAGTTGCGGGCGGCCTCGACCAGGGTGCGCACGTCCATCGAGCGCAGGCCGGCGTCCAGGGCGCGGTAGGCGAGCGGCAGGGCCATCAGCACGTAGGCGATGACCAGCACCAGCGGGAAGTCCGGGTCCTGGACGAACACGAAGGTCTGGAAGAACGGGGTGTCCATCAGGTAGTCCGGGCCCCAGCGCAGCACGCCGATGAGGCCGGCGGTCAGGGCGACCGGCGGGACGACCAGCGGCAGGGTGCAGAGCACGTCGATGACCGGGCGCAGCTTCGGCGAGCCGAGCCGGACGGCGATCAGCGCCGGGACGAGCAGGAGCAGCAGCACCACGACGGTGACCACGGCGAGGCCGAGGGTCAGCCAGAGGCTGTCCAGGAAGCCGGGGGCGGAGAGCAGTCCGGTGTAGGCGGAGAAGGAGATGCCCTTGGGCTCGTCGATCGAGAACCAGAAGGAGGCCGCGAGCGGCACGACGAAGTAGACGCCGGCGAGCAGCAGCACGGCACCGCGCCACCAGCGCACGTCGCGTCGGCCGGGGCGGGCGGGGGTGGTCAGCTGAGCCATCGGGCGCTCCGGCGCTGGAGGGGGAGGTACACGGCCATCACCAGGACGGCCACGACGATCATGTTGAGGCTGAGGGCGAGGGCGAGGTTGCCCTGGCCGACCAGCACGTTGCCGGAGAGCGCGTCCGCGATCGAGCGGCTGACCAGCGGGACGGTCGCGCCGACCATGGCGGCGGCCGTCGCGTAGGCGGCGAAGGCGCTGCCGAAGAGCAGCACGAAGCCGCCGAGCAGGGAGGGCAGCAGGATCGGCAGGGCGACGTGGAGCCAGTACTGGACGGTGGTGGCCCGGTTGTTCTGGGCCGCCTCGCGCCACTGGGTCCGCAGGCCGTCCAGGGCCGGGGTGATGGTGAGCACCATCAGCGGGACGAGGAAGTACAGGTAGACGACCGTCAGGCCGGTGAAGGAGTACAGCGACCAGCCGTGGTCGGTGAGGTGCAGCAGCCTGGTGATCTCGCCGGCGTTGCCGAGGGTGGCGACGAACGCGAAGGCGAGCGGCAGGCCGCCGAAGTTGGCGAGCACGCCGGAGGCGGTGAGCACCGCCTGGCGCAGCCAGCCGCGCCGGGAGGTGACGACGGCCTGGGCGAGCGGTACGCCGAGCACGGTGGCGAGCAGCGCGGTCAGCGCGGAGAGCTTGAGGCTGCTCAGCATGGCCGTCCGGTAGCCGCCCTGCACGGAGGCCGTCAGGTTGTCGAAGGTGAACTGCCCGGCGCCGCTCTCCGCGTCGCTGGAGGTGGTGAACGCGCCGATCACGATGGCGACGCAGGGAAGTCCGAAGCCGATCAGGAAGAACAGCAGCAGCGGCACGGTGGCCAGCCAGGACGCGCCGCGGAGGCGGGCGAGCGGCCGGCGCCGCGGGGCGGGGGCGGTGCTCGTGGGGGAGGTGGTCGTGGCGGTGGCGGACGCCCCCGCGCCGCCACCGGGGGAGGTGGCGGCGGGGGTGGTCGGCACCGGGGTGGGAGCCGTGGTCATGAGTGCCTTTTCTCAGCCCGAAGTGCGGTACGTGGCCGGGGTGTCAGCCCGCGACGGCCTTGGTCCAGTTCTCGGTGACGACCTTCTTGGCCGCGTTGATCTGGTCGACGGTCGGGAAGGTGGTGAACGGCTTCTCGACGGCCGGCAGCTTGGCGGCGGCGGTGGCGTCCAGGGTGCCGTCCTTCTTCAGGGCCTCGAAGGTGGACGGGGTCGCGTAGCCGCCGAGGAAGAGGTTCTGGCCCTCGGTGCTGAACAGGTACTCCTGCCACAGGCGGGCGGCCGCCGGGTGCGGGGCCCACTTGTTGACGGCCTGGTTGTAGAACTGGGCGTAGGAGCCGTCGGTCGGGATGGAGACCTTCCAGTCGACGCCCTTGTCCTTGAACTCGTCGGTGTAACCGGCGTTCAGGTAGGACCAGTCGATCGAGATCGGGGTCTCGCCCTTCTCGATGGTGGCCGGGGTCGACTCGACCGGGTTGAAGTTGCCGGACTGCTTCAGCTTGCCGAAGAAGTCGATGCCGGGCTGGACGTTGTCCAGCGAACCGCCGTTGGCGAGCGCGGCCGCGTAGACGCCGCCGAAGGCGGAGCCGGACTTGGTCGGGTTGCCGTTGAGGGCGACCTGGCCCTTGTACTCGGGCTTGAGCAGGTCGGCGAAGGTCTTCGGGCAGTTGGCGATCTTCTTGGCGTCGCAGCCGATGGAGACGTAGCCGCCGTAGTCGTTGACGGCGGCGCCGTTCGCGTCCTTCATGGTGTCCGGCACCTTGTCGAAGGTGGCGACCTTGTAGGGGGCGAGGATGCCGTCCTTGACCGCCTGGAGGGCGAAGGCGCTGCCCAGGTCGACCACGTCGGGGGCGCGGTCCTGGCCCTTGCGGGAGTTGACCGCGTTGATCTCGTCCTGGCTGGAGCCGTCCGGGTTCTCCTCCTCGACCTCGATGCCGTACTTGGCCTTGAAGCCGTCGATGATCTTGCCGTAGTTCGCCCAGTCCCGGGGCAGCGTGATGACGTGCAGCTTGCCCTCCTTCTTGGCCGCGGCGATCAGGCCGTCCATGCCGCCGAAGTCGGCGGCCGAGGTGGCCGTCTTGGCGTCCTTGGCGCCGTCCTTGGCGGCGTCGCCGGACTTGGCGCTCGAACCGGCGGAGCCGCAGGCGGTGAGGGAGAGCGCGGCGGCGGTCAGTACGGCCGCGAAGGCGGCGGCGCGGGCGCGGTGCACGGTCACGGGGAAGTCTCCTGTTAAGGGGGCGTACTGCGAGGGGCGTTCGCGGGGGGTTCCGCGGGCCTGCGTCTCGCGAAGGGCGGCGGACCGGCCGGGTGAGCGATCGATCGACGTCGTCCGAGTTGACTAGCCAACTTCGCTGACAGCAGTAAGTACGCCGGAGGCCGGTGACGGGAAGGTGAACGGACGGCCCAGAACCGGGGTCGGGTGCGGGAACGGTGGAATCCGGCCATCGGAGCGTGAACCGTTCGGTGCGATGCTTCGAAGGCGCAGCGGGATAAGGTCGGGCTGTCCGCGCCGGTACGGCTGCGCAGGACACCGCCCCAGGAGGGACATTGACTGACGTGGCAACTGAGCCCCAGCGCCCCGGGGCCGAGGGGCGCCCGGCCGCCGGGGACCACTCGGCCGCCGCGGAGCCCGCGGCCGAGCGCCCCGGCGCGCTGTACCGGAAGGTGGCCGCCGACCTGCGCGAGGCGATCACCACCGGCGCGTACGGCGAGGCCGGCCGGCTGCCCGCCGAGGGCGCGCTGGCCGAGCAGTACGGCGTCTCCCGCGGCACCGTCCGCCAGGCCCTCGCGGTGCTGCGCTCCGACGGACTGGTCACCTCCCGGCGCGGCACCCGCCGGGTGGTCCTCGGCGGCGCCCGGGTGCAGAGCTTCTCCGAACTCCTCAGCTTCACGCACTGGGCGTACTCGATGGGCGAGGAGCCCGGCGGCATCCTGGACTCGCTGGTGCGCCGCCCGGCCGACACCGCCGAGCGCGAGCAACTGCGCCTGGAGCCGGGCGCCGAGGTGTACGTCATCGTCCGGCTGCGGACGCTGTCCGGCACGCCGGTGATGGTCGAGCGCACCGTGTACCCGCCGCGGGTCGGCGAGATCGTCGCCGAGCTGCCGCCGGACGTGGTCTCGCACACCGAAGTGCTGCGCGAGCACGGCATCCTGTTCACCGACGCCGACCACACCATCGACGTCGTCCCGGCCAACGCCGAGGACGCCCGGCTGCTCGGCTGCCGCCGGGGCGGTCCGCTGCTGCGCGAGCGGCGGCGCACGACCGACCCGACGGGCACGCCGGTGGAGTGGTCCCAGGACCGCTACCTGCCCGGGACGGTGGCGTTCAGCGTGCACAACTCCCTGGCCACCTCGGCGCTTTCGCGGCACGCGCGGGAGCTGGACTGAGCCCCTTGCGCGTGCCGCGCGGGCGTTCCCGGCGCGGGGGCGTCACCGTGCGGGCGTCCTCACGGCGTGAGCGCCCGCACGGCGTGAGCAGTGAGCGTCCTCACGGCATGGGCGCCCGCACGGCGTGAGCGCCCTCAGCGCGTGAGCGTCCTCACCCCATGAGGGCGGCGAGCAGCGGGCGGTAGTACTCGAAGCCGGGCGTCGGGGCGCCCGCCACCTTCGCCCGCTCGTCCCAGCGCCGCACCGCCACCGCGTCCCGCGCGCCCGGGAGTTCGGCGAAGGCGGCGGCCCGGCGCTCGTCCATCGGACCGCCCTGGACGCCCAGCGTGTACTCGGAGGCCGCGGAGAGCCGCTCCCGGTACCCGGGCTCGACCGCGCACAGGTAGCGCTTGGCGGCCACGTGCAGCCGGACCGGCTCGGTGACCTCCGGGCCGAACCAGCGGGCCAGCCAGTCGGCCCCGGAGTCGCTGTGGCGATTGTCCTGACCCTTCATCAGATCCCTTCCGTGCGCGGATCCCTGGCCGTGCTCGTCGAAGAAGTGGCCGACGTCGTGCAGCAGCGCGGCGGCGACCAGGTGCGCGGGCGCCCCGGCGGCCTCGGCGGCAGCGGCGGCCTGGAGCATGTGCTCGGCCATGGTGACCTCCTCGCCCAGGTACTCCCCGGCGCCCTCGCCCGCGAACAGGGCGGCGATCGCGTCCAGCGCGGCGGCGCGGCGCCGCAGCACCGCGAGGGTGCTGTGCAGGGAGTCGAGGTCGGCGTAGCAGCCCTGGAGGTGGCGGTGGCCGTCCTGCCGGAAGGCCGTCCGGGCGTGCATCAGGCGGGTGTTGTCGAAGATCAGGCAGTCGCCGGGGCCGAGGCGGAAGGTGAGCCGGAGCCCGGGGCGCAGGGTGATCGCGGCGAAGCGGCGGTAGGCGGCGTAGAAGGCGTTCAGGCCGTCCGGGGCGCCGGCCCGGACGGTGCCGATCGAGCGGTTGTTGAACCTGACCTCGCGGATCCGGCCCAGGGGGTCCACGTCGATCAGCGGGCGGTCGGCGCGCAGTTCGGTGCCCCGGTCGCGGAAGACGAACGGGACGGGCGTACGGGTGAGGACCTCGAACGCGGCCGGCGCCTCCTCCCGGAGGACCGCCGCGGCCTTGAACCCGTCCACCAGTCCGGAGTCGCCGCCGGTCGCCGAGTTCTCCAGGCAGTGCAGCAGCTGGAGGGTCGGCACCGGGTCCCGGTACGGGTTGTCGGTGTGCGGGGCGATGGCGACGCTGGTGAAGGCGAGGTTGTTCGGGTCCGGCTCGACCCGGACGTCGAACAGCTCCCCGTAGTTGGTGACCCGTACGTGGCCGAAGCTCTCCGCCACCCGCAGCACCTGCCGCTCGACGGCCGGTACCCCGCGCAGCACGGCGAAGCCGTCGTCCCGTACGGCGGCCAGCACCGCGGCCCGCTCGGCCGGGTCGGCCAGGTAGGCCTCCCAGCGCGCCTGCGGGAGGCCGGACGCGAAGTCCGCCGCCGTCCAGAGCCGCTTGCCCCGCTCGGTGCGCCCGTCGCCCTCGTCGGCCCGGTCGAGCCACTCCAGCGGGTAGCGGGAGCGGTGGCCGTCCGACCAGCGCACCTCCAGGTGCCCGTCGGCCTCGGTGCTCCCGGCGACCGCCAGGTCCTCGGGCAGGTCGTCGATCTGGAACAGCTTCTGTCCGTTGCGCGGGTCCCGGCACTCGGCGCACGGGCAGTTGTCGCGCAGCCAGTACGGCGGCAGTTCGGTCATCGGTCTTCTCCTCGGCGGCACTACGGCTGTCGTATGGGCTGAAGTTGTATAGCCAACTTCAGGCACTGTCCGGGAGCCTGCCTGCCGCCGGTGAGTTCCACGTGCCGAGCGGGTGAACGCTTCGGAAACTGTGCCGGTGGGCGGTTCCCGCGGGCTGTTCGGGTGACGGGCGCGGAGTGCGGGGCGTTTCGGGGACGGGAGGCGCCCGGGCTGGGGCACTGTCGGAGGAATTCCTCCTGCTTCGAGAGGTGATCGGCCATGGCCCATTCCTCCTCCAATCCACCCGGCTCGGGGCACACCGGGCTGCGGCGCGAGGTCGGCGTCATCGGACTGCTCTGGGCCTCGGTCGGGGCGATCATCGGCTCCGGCTGGCTCTTCGGGGCGCAGAAGGCGGCGGTGGCGGCCGGGCCGGCGGCGCTGCTGTCCTGGGGCATCGGCGCGGTGGCGATCATCCTGCTGGCGCTGATCCACGCCGAGCTGGGCGGGCTGTTCCCGGTGGCGGGCGGGACGGCGCGCTACCCGCACTACGCCTTCGGCGGGTTCGCCGGGATGTCCTTCGGCTGGTTCACCTGGCTGCAGGCCGCGACCATCGCGCCGATCGAGGTGCAGGCGATGATCAACTACGCCCAGCACTGGAGCTGGGCGGACGGCCTGCTGAACAAGAACCTGACCCTGACCGGCTGGGGATTCGTCGTCGCGGCCGCCCTGCTCGGAGTCTTCGTCGCGGTCAACTTCCTCGGCGTGCGGCTGCTCGCGCACACCAACAGCGCGGCCACCGTGTGGAAGGTCGCCATCCCGGTGCTCACCATCTTCGCGCTCGGCATCACCGAGTTCCACGCCTCCAACTTCGACGTGCACGGCTTCGCACCGGACGGCGCCAAGGGCGTGCTCACCGCGATCAGCAGCAGCGGGGTGATCTTCGCACTGCTCGGCTTCGAACAGGCCATCCAGTGGGCGGGCGAGAGCCGCAACCCGCGCCGGGACATCCCCCGCGCGGTGCTCGGCTCGGTGGTGGTCGGCACCGTCGTCTACGTGATGCTCCAGGTGGTGTTCATCGGCGCACTGCCGCCGGAGACCTTCGCCCAGGGCTGGAGCACGCTCGACTACCCCGGGATCAGCGGACCGTTCGCCGGCCTGGCGACCCTGATCGGCCTGGGCTGGCTGGCCACCGTGCTGTTCATCGACGCGGTCATCTCGCCCGCCGGCACCGGGCTGGTCTACATCACCTCCAGCTCCCGGGTCACCTACGGCCTGAGCCGCAACGGCTACGCGCCGCAGACGCTGCAGTCCACCGACAAGCGCGCGGTGCCCTGGCTGGGCCTGCTCATCGCCTGGGTGGCCGGAGTGATCTGCTTCCTGCCCTTCCCGAGCTGGCAGCAGCTGGTCGGCTTCATCACCTCGGCGGTGGTGCTGATGTACGCGGGCGCCCCGCTGGCCTTCGGGGTGCTGCGCAAGCGGCTGCCGAAGATGGAGCGCTCGTACCACCTGCCCGGCGGCTCGGTGATCTCGCCGATGGCCTTCGCGGTGGCGAGCCTGGTCATCTACTGGTCCGGCTGGGACACCCTGTGGCGCCTGGGCCTGGCGATCGTGATCGGCTACCTGCTGCTCGGCGGGTACTCCTGGTACGCGCGCTCCAAGGGGCTGCCGAACGCGCCCCGGATGGACTTCCGGGCCGGGCAGTGGCTGCCGGTCTACCTGCTCGGCATGGGCCTGACCTCCTGGCAGGGCACCTTCGGCGCGGGCGCGAAGGGGAACCTGCCGCTGTGGTGGGACATCGTGGTCGTGGTGGTGTTCTCGCTGGTCGTCTACTACTGGGCGCTGGCGATCGCGCTGCCGGCGGAGGAGATCGAGCGGAACATCCGCGGCGTCGAGGTGGTGGACGTCAACGGGCACTGAGCCCGGGCACGGCCGCGGCCCCCGCAGGACGTCCTGCGGGGGCCGCGG
>NZ_JBVJBI010000011.1:132431-241412 GCF_055589745.1 Kitasatospora sp. NPDC041917
GAACTCCAAGCAAAGCCTCGGTTGGGAGGGTGGGGGGGCCCCCCCGCCCCCCTCCCCCCCGCCCCCCCCCCCCCCCCCCACCCTCTTTTTGTGGCCCCCGCGGCCGTGGGAGCCCGGGCCGCTCAGGCCAGGACGGTCGCGCTCCAGGCGGCCTCGGCGGCGGCCAGGGCGGGCGCCGGGTCGGCGCCCGTCGCCCCGGCCAGGGCCGACACGCACGCGCGGACGGTGTCCAGCGCGGCCGCCCGCCCGTAGTGGTTGACCCGCAGCATCGAGCCGGCCAGGGCGCCGCCGCCCGGCTGGACGGGCAGGGCCGGGTCGAGGCGGGCGGCGAGGGCGGTCGCGTCGACGCCGTCCGGGGTGCGCAGGGTGGTGGCGACCGGGGCCGCGTGGGCGTCCTCGACGACGTACGGGGCCAGGGTGCCGAGCGCGCGGACGCCGGCCCGGGTGGCGGCCGAGGCGGCGCGGTGGCGGGCGATCACGGCCGGCAGGCCGTCGGCGGCGATCCGGTCCAGGCAGGCGCCGAGCGCGAGCATCTCCAGCTGGGCCGGGGCGTGCGGCAGCACCGCGCGGCCGGCGTCGGTCCAGCGCTCCTTCCAGTCGAGCAGCGAGAGGTAGGAGCGGCGCGGGGCGGCCGGGTTGGCGGCGATCCGCTCCCAGGCGCGCGCGGAGACGGAGACGGCGGAGACGCCGGCCGGGCCGCCCATCGCCTTCTGGCCGCCGATGACGCACAGGTCGACGCCCCACTCGTCGGTGAGCAGCGGCTCGGCGGCGACGGAGGCGACCGCGTCGAGCATCAGCAGCGCGCCGTGCTCGCGGACCACGGCACCGATCCCGGCGACCGGGTTGGTGTTGCCGGTGGCGGCCTCGGCGTGCACCAGGGAGACGAAGTCGATCTCCGGGTCGGCGTCGAGGGCCTCGGCCACCTGCTCGGCGCTCACCGCGCTGTCGAAGGGCACGGCCAGGTCGACGACCTTCGCCCCGCAGGAGCGCAGCCAGTTGCCGAAGGTCTGCCCGTACGGGCCGGTGACGATGTTGAGGGCGGTCGAGCCGGGGTGCGCGGCGCCGCGGATCGCGGCCTCCAGGGGGAGGAGCGCCTCGCCCTGGGTGACGATCACATCGGCCTCGGTGTGCAGCAGCGCGGCCACCCGGTCCTCGATCGCCGCGAACTCGGCGGCGCTGAGCGGGGGCAGGTCGAGGAAGGGACTCACGTCTTGATCGCCTTTCGCGGGGGTGGGGTGCGGAAACGAGTCTGCCGCATCATGACTGCTTACACGGAACCCGCCCGTCGGTAGAGTGCGGCCATGAGCGATGGCGCGGTGCTGCACGTGCGGGGTCGGGTGCTGGTCGGTCCGCAGGACGTCCGGGACGAACTCTGGGTGGTGGACGGCCGGGTGAGCTTCACCCGCCCGCCGACCGCCGGGGACGTGCGGACGGTGAACGGCTGGGTGCTGCCCGGCCTGGTGGACGCGCACTGCCACGTCGGCCTGGACGCGCACGGCGCGGTGGACGCCGCGACCAGCGAGAAGCAGGCGCTCACCGACCGGGACGCCGGCACCCTGCTGATCCGCGACGCCGGCTCGGCCGCCGACACCCGGTGGATCGACGAGCGCGAGGACCTGCCCCGGATCATCCGGGCCGGGCGGCACATCGCCCGCACCCGCCGCTACATCCGCAACTACGCGCACGAGATCGAACCCGGCGACCTGGCCGCCTACGTGCGGGCCGAGGCCCGGCGCGGGGACGGCTGGGTGAAGCTGGTCGGCGACTGGATCGACCGCGAGCGCGGTGACCTCGCCGCCTGCTGGCCCGGCGACGCGCTGGCCGAGGCGATCGCGGCGGCGCACGAGGAGGGTGCCCGGGTCACCGCGCACTGCTTCTCCGCCGAGTCGCTGCCGGACCTGCTGGCGGCCGGGATCGACTGCGTCGAGCACGCCACCGGGCTGACCGAGGAACTGATCCCGGCCTTCGCCGAGCGCGGGGTGGCGATCGTGCCGACGCTGGTCAACATCGCCACCTTTCCGGACCTCGCGGCCGGCGGCGAGGCCAAGTTCCCGGCCTGGTCGGCGCACATGCGGCGGCTGCACGAGCGCCGGTACGACACCGTGGGCGCCGCGCACGACGCCGGCATCCCGGTGTTCGTCGGGACGGACGCGGGCGGCTCGCTGGCGCACGGGCTGGTCGCGGACGAGGTGGCGGAGCTGGTGAAGGCGGGGCTGAGCCCGGCGCAGGCGCTGTCGGCGGCGAGCTGGGGAGCGCGCGAGTGGCTGGGACGGCCGGGGCTGGAGGAGGGCGCGCCGGCGGACTTCGTGGTGTACGCGCAGGATCCGCGGGCGGACGTCCGGGTGCTCGCGGACCCGCGGCTGGTGGTGCTGCGGGGGCGGCCGGTCGGGTAGCCGCGGACCCGGTCGACCTGCCTCGATCCCATGATCATCCGCTGAAAGCACTGTCGGCGTAGGCCGATAGGGTGGCGACCATGGCACCGCGTCCACTGAACGAGATCGTCGAGCCCGGCTGGGCCACCGCCCTGGAACCCGTCGCCGGACGGGTCGCCGCGATGGGCGACTTCCTGCGCGCCGAACTGGCCGCAGGCCGAACCTACCTGCCCTCCGGCCCGAACGTGCTGCGGGCCTTCCAACAGCCCTTCGCCGACGTACGGGTGCTGATCGTCGGGCAGGACCCGTACCCGACGCCCGGCCACGCCGTCGGGCTCAGTTTCTCGGTGGCGCCGGAGGTGCGGCCGATCCCGGCGAGCCTGATCAACATCTACCGGGAGTACGGCACCGACCTGGGCCTGCCGCAGCCGTCCAACGGGGACCTCACCCCGTGGACGCAGCAGGGCGTGCTGCTGCTCAACCGCGTGCTCACCGTGCAGCCGCGCAAGAGCGGCCAGCACCGCGGCAAGGGCTGGGAGGCGGTCACCGAGCAGGCGATCCGGGCGCTGGTGGCGCGCGGCGGCCCGCTGGTGGCGATCCTGTGGGGGAGCGACGCCCGCAACCTGCGCCCGCTGCTGGGCAACGTCCCGTCGGTGGAGTCGGTCCACCCCAGCCCGATGTCGGCCGACCGCGGCTTCTTCGGTTCGCGGCCGTTCAGCCGGGCGAACGAGCTGCTGGTGCGGCAGGGGGCGCAGCCGGTGGACTGGCGGCTGCCGTAGCCGCCGGTGCGGCGCGGCCGCGGTAGGCCGGTACGGCGCGGCTGCCGTAGCAGAACTGGGTCAGCGCAGAACGCCAATCTCACTCCAACGAGTGAAATGACTTTCTGTGTTACTCATGTGACGGATTGTTCGAGAAGACTGGCGGCTCATCGTTTCATCTGTGTGGGGGTATCGCCATGTCTTCTCGCCGAATCGTTTCCGCCGCCGCGGCCACCGCCGTGGTGGCGAGCACCCTGCTCACCGCCGCGCCCGTCCACGCGGCCGAGCCCGCCCCGTCACCCGGCAAGGCGCGCGCCGTCACCGCCGAACTCGACCTGGACGTCAGCCTGTTGAACAAGGCGGTGGACGTCCCGGTGAACATCGCGCTGAACAAGGTGGAGTCGCCGGCGCAGCGCGACGGATCGATCCTGACGGCCACGGTGGCCGGGGTCGACCAGACCGGCCCGGTCGAGCTCGTCAAGGCCGACATCGGCAAGTCGGTGACCAGGGTCGACGCCAAGGGCGCCACCGCCTCCGTCAAGCTGGTCAACGCCGACGTGCACGCCCCCGGCCTGCCCACCACCGCGCTGCTCGGCCTGGAGGCGATGAGCGCCGAGGCGACCTGTCCGGTCGACGGGCAGCCGACCGCCGACGTGGTCGCGCCGGTCAAGCTCAGCGTGCTCGGCAAGCCGGTCACCGTCGGCGTGTACGGCCCGACCAAGGTGGACGTGCCGCTGGTCGGCAGCGTCTCGGTGGAGTTCTCCAAGAAGACCGTCACCACGACCACCGCCGCCGCCTCCGCCCTGGAGGTGCAGGTGGAGGTGAACCCGCTCAACCTGAACGTCGCCAAGGTCACCGGGAAGGTCACCGTCGCCTCGGTGAGCTGCGAGAAGCCCTCCGCGCCGTCGACCGCCCCGACCGCCCCGACCGGCCCGGCCACCACGGGTACCGCGGGCACCGCGCCCGCCGGTGCGCCCGCCGCTCAGCCGGTCGCCGACACCACCACCTCGCGGGCCGCCGGCCCGCAGGCCGCGGTGGAGAAGTCGGAGAAGGGGGAGAAGCTGGCCGCCACCGGCGGCAGCAGTGCCACCGGCCCGCTCGCCGCGGGGGCCGCCGCCCTGGTCGCGGGCGGGGCGGCCGCGCTGTGGGCCACCCGGCGCCGTCGCGCCGCGCACGCCCGTCGTCACTGACCATGCCCGTGCCGTCACCGACGGCACCCGGAACGGCGGGAGTGCCACCCCCGGCACTCCCGCACCGTGACCGTGCCAATGCGGACGGTTGGTTCACATGCGCGTTACACGAGAGGAACAACCGGGAAACGGCGGCTTGCAACGCTACGCGGGCACCCACCACCCAGCAATGCGAGGGACACGACGTGGCAATCAAGGCCGAGTACATCTGGATCGACGGCACCAAGCCGACCGCGAAGCTCCGTTCCAAGACTCGCGTCCTGCCCAACGCCGACAAGATCCCCACCTGGGGCTTCGACGGTTCCTCGACCAGCCAGGCCGAGGGCCACGCCTCGGACCGCGTGCTGGACCCGGTGCGTGTGGTGCCGGACCCGATCCGCGGCGGCGACAACATCCTGGTCCTCTGCGAGGTCCTGGAGACGGACGGCACCCCGCACGTCTCCAACACCCGCGCCCTGCTGCGTGAGGTCGCCGAGAAGTACACCGCGCAGGAGTCGATCTTCGGCATCGAGCAGGAGTACACCTTCTTCAAGGGCTCCCGCCCGCTCGGCTTCCCGGAGGGCGGCTTCCCGGCCCCGCAGGGCGGCTACTACTGCGGTGTCGGCGCCGAGGAGGTCTTCGGCCGCGAGATCGTCGAGCTGCACCTGGACCGCTGCATCGACGCCGGCCTGGCCATCTGCGGCATCAACGCCGAGGTCATGCCCGGCCAGTGGGAGTTCCAGATCGGCCCGGTCGACGCGCTGACCGTCTCCGACGACATGTGGATCGCCCGCTACCTGCTGTACCGCACCGCCGAGGAGTTCGGCATCGACGCCACCCTGGACGCCAAGCCGGCCAGGGGCGACTGGAACGGCGCGGGCGCCCACACCAACTTCTCCACCAAGGCGATGCGCGAGGGCTACGACGCCATCATCACCGCCTGCGAGTCGCTCGGCGCCTCCCAGGAGAAGGTGCTGGAGCACGTCAGCCAGTACGGCGACGACATCCAGTCCCGCCTCACCGGCAAGCACGAGACCGCCCCGTGGAACGCCTACAGCTACGGCGTCTCCGACCGCGGCGCCTCCGTGCGCATCCCGTGGCAGGTCGAGGTGGACAAGAAGGGCTACATCGAGGACCGCCGCCCGAACGCCAACGTCGACCCCTACGTCGTCACCCGCCTCCTGATCAACACCTGCTGCGCCGCCCTGGAGAAGGCCGGCCAGGTCTGATCCACCGGCCGTACCCGGCACCCGCACCACGTCACGCCCGCAGGCCCCCTCCCGGTGCAGGAGGGGGCCTGCGGGCATTGCGGCGTCGGGGTGTCGAGGTGTCCGGGGGCGGGGCCGGGAGCCCGGGGGCTTGATAGGGGTGGGGGAGGCGCGGAGAATCGGGGCATGACTGCTCCGGGCCGCCCCCTTCTCGTGCGCAGGCTGCACGTGGACCTGGGGCGGGTGTGGGCGGACGGGTGTCGCCGCGAGTGGGTTCCGACAACCGACCGCAGGCAGCACCGGCCCCAGGAGTGTGTCCGTCCATGGCTCTCACCTTCCACTGGTTCCTCCCCACCAACGGCGACAGCCGGCTGATCGTCGGCGGCGGGCACGGCTCCACGCCCGGCGCCGCCGGGTCGGACCGGCCGCCGGGCATCGGCTACCTCGGCCAGATCGCCCGCAGCGCCGAGCAGTTGGGCTTCGAGGGCGTGCTCACGCCGACCGGGGCCTGGTGCGAGGACGCCTGGCTGACCACCGCGATGCTGAGCCAGGTGACCGAGCGGCTGAAGTACCTGGTGGCGTTCCGGCCCGGGCAGATCAGCCCGACGCTGGCCGCGCAGATGGCCGCGACCTACCAACGGCACTCCGGCGGGCGGCTGTTGCTCAACGTGGTGACCGGCGGGGAGTCCGCCGAGCAGCGCGCCTTCGGGGACTTCCTGGACAAGGACGCCCGGTACGCGCGGACCGGGGAGTTCCTGGACATCACCCGACGGCTCTGGGCGGGGGAGACGGTCGACCACCACGGGCCGCACCTGCGGGTCGAGGGCGCACGGCTGAACCGGCTGCTGGACCCGGTGCCGGCGGTGTACTTCGGTGGTTCCTCCCCGGCCGCCGGCGACGTCGCGGCCCGGTACGCGGACGTCTACCTGACCTGGGGCGAGCCGCCCGCCCAGGTCCGGGAGAAGATCCGCTGGATCCGTGAACTGGCCGCCGCCCGGGGCCGGACCGTCCGGTTCGGCATCCGCCTGCACGTGATCACCCGGGACACCGCCGCGCAGGCCTGGGCGGAGACCGAACGGCTGCTCGCCGCGATGGACCCGGCCCGGGTGCGGCAGACCCAACGGGCGCTCGCCGAGAGCGAGTCGGAGGGGCAGCGCCGGATGCTCGCGCTGCACGGCGGCTCCGCGCAGCGGCTGGAGGTGTACCCCGGCCTGTGGGCCGGCGTCGGCCTGCTGCGCGGCGGCGCCGGGACGGCACTGGTGGGCAGCCACCGGGAGGTCGCGGACCTGATCTGCGAGTACCACGCGCTGGGCATCGACGAGTTCGTGCTGAGCGGAATGCCGCACCTGGAGGAGGCGTACTGGTTCGGGGAGGGCGTGCTCCCGCTGCTCGCCGCCCGCAACCTGTGGGACCGCCCGTGACGCCTGGGGCCGGGGCGGGCCGGGCGGCGCGGCCGGGACGCCCCGGGGCTCCGTCCGACCGATCGCGGCCGGCAAATCGCTGGTCAAGCGCCCTCACCGGACCGAGAATTCATGGCATGACCCAGCAGCCCCTGCTCCTGCTCGACGTGGACGGACCGCTCAATCCCTACGCCGCGCCGAAGCGGAGGCCCGAGGGCTACGCCACCCACCGGCTGCGCCCCTCCTGGTGGGTGGCGAAGCAGGAGCACCTGGCGGCGGTCCGGGCCCGGCAGGCGACGCGCGCCAAGCACGCCAGGCCGCCCGCCGTCCGGGTCAAGCCGCTGCGGGTCTGGCTCAACCCGTCCCACGGCGAGGCGCTGCTGGCGCTGCCGTACGAACTGGTGTGGGCCACCGGCTGGATGGGCGAGGCGAACACCCACATAGGCCCGCACATCGGCCTGCCCGAACTGCCGTACATCCGCTGGTCCGACCTGTTCGGGGTGGATGCGGACGGGCTGCACTGGAAGACCAGGGACGTGGTCGCCTGGGCCGCCGGACGCCCGTTCGTCTGGGTGGACGACGAACTCGGCCCGCAGGACGAGGAGTGGATCGCCGCCCACCATCCCGGGCGGGCGCTGGCCCTGCACGTCAACCCCCGGATCGGTCTGCTGGCCGAGGACTTCGCCACGCTACGGGATTGGGCGGAGGGGTGTGCCGTTCCGGGGGCGTGAACGCAGAAGGGTGGGGCGCGCGGAGTGTGAACGGTCGGGCGGAATGCGCCGTGCGCCCCGTTGTGCTCGGGGCGCCGCCCTTTCTACCGTCCCGTCATGACCATTCTCACGGAGCCCATCGGCAGCATCCCCCGGCCGAGCACCCTGCTGAACGCCCTGACCGAACACGCCGAAGGGCGGCTGTCCGACGCCGACCTGAAGAAGCTGCAGGACGAGGCCACCGCCGACACCCTGGCCAGGCTGGCGGAGCTCGGCTGCCCCGTCCTGGTGGACGGCGAGCAGGCCAAGCCGAGCTTCGTCACGTACCCCCTCGCCGGTCTGACCTCCCTCGCCGGGGACGGCGCCGTCATCCCCTTCGCCGACGGGCACACCCGGCAGCTGCCGCGGCTGACCGCCGGACCCTTCCGGTACCGCGTCCGTGCCGAGACCTATCTGCGCGAAGCCCTGCGCCACACCTCGCAGCCCGTCAAGCAGGCCGTCATCGCACCCTCCGCGCTCAGCCTGCTCTACCCGGCCGGCGGCATCGACGGGTACTCGCGCGAGAACTTCCTGAAGGACCTGGCCGACGAGGCCGAGGCCGACATCCGCGGCTGCCTGGACGCGGGCGCCCACGTCGTCCAACTCGACTTCACCGAGGCCAGGTTGTCGCTCAAGCTGGACCCGTCGGGCAGCCTGCTGGACGACTTCGTGGCCCTCAACAACCAGGTGCTCGACCGGTTCACCGAGGAGGAGCGGGCCCGCCTCGGCGTGCACACCTGCCCGGGCGGGGACCAGGACTCCACCCACAGCCTGGACGTCGACTACGCCGAGCTGCTGCCGAAGCTCTTCCGGCTCAAGGTCGGCAACTTCTACGTGCAGCTGGCGAGCGAGGCCGACCCCGACCGCGTGCTCGCCGTCATCGCGGATCAACTCCGCCCCGGAATCCGGGTGTTCGTCGGGGTGACCGACCCGATCGACCCCAGGGTGGAGAGCCCGGAGGAGGTGCGCGACCGAGTGCTGGCCGCGGCCCGGCACATCCCGGTCGACCAGCTCGGCACGACCGACGACTGCGGATTCTCGCCGTTCGCCGACGACGCCTCCACCTCGCGGGACACCGCCTTCGCCAAGATCGCGGCCCGGGTGAAGGGCACCGCCATGGCGGCGGAGGCGCTCGGGCTCCAGTAGCGCTCGCCGCGTCGGTGGGGGCTGAGCTGTTTGCGCGTCGGGCCGGCTGGTTGCCTGGCCGCCCGTCCGCCCGTCCGCCCGTCCGCCCGTCCGCCCGTCCGCCCGTCCGCCCGTCCGGCCGTCCGCCCGTCCGGCCTGATGGGCGGGCGGTGGGCGGTGGGCGGCCGGAGGGCGCTGGTGCTGTGCCGGTCAGGCCGAACCGAGCACGGCCTCAAGGGCATTGAGGAATCGGTCGGTGGTCTCCTCGTCCCGGACGGCGATCCGCAGCCACTCCTCACCCAGCCCCGGGAAGGTGTCCCCGCGCCGGACGGCGAAGCCGTGCTCGCGCAACCGCTGCCGGACGGTCGCCGCATCCGGCAGTCGGACCAGGACGAAGGAAGCGGCCGGCTCGCCGTACAGCCGCACCGACGGGAAGGCGGCCAGGCCCTTCACCAAGTGCTCGCGCCGGAGCGCAAGTTCGGCCGCGGCCAGCTCGGCCTCGGCGAGCGCCGCCGGGCCACTGCACACCTCGGCGGCGGCCAGCGCCGGGGTGGAGACCGGCCAGAGCGGCTGGGCGGCGCCGAGGTCGGCGATCAGCGGTGCGGGCCCGAGCACATAGCCGATCCGCAGTCCGGCCAGCCCCCAGGTCTTGGTGAGGCTGCGCAGCACGACGACCCGGCCGGGCAGATCCCGGACGGAGGCGAGGGACTCCCGCTCGCCCGGCACGGTGTCCATGAACGCCTCGTCCACCACCAGGGTGCGCCCGGGCCGGGCCAGCGCGGCGACGGCCTCGGCGGGGTGCAGCACGGAGGTCGGGTTGGTCGGGTTGCCGAGGACGACCAGGTCCGCCTCCTCGGGGACGGCGCCCAGCCGGAACCCGTCCTCGGGGGAGAGCAGCACCCGGTGCACCCGGTGCCCGGCGTCCCGCAGGGCCGCCTCGGGCTCGGTGAACTGCGGGTGCACCACGACGATGTGATGCGGAGTCAGAACCCTTGCCAGCAGGACGAAGGCCTCCGCGGCCCCCGAGGTGAGCAGCACCTCCTCGACCGGGCGGGCGTGCCGGGCGGCCACCGCGGCGCGAGCGGCGCTCCGGTCGGGGTAGGCGGCGAGGTCGCCGAGGGTGGCCGCGAGGTGCTCGCGCAGCCACGCCGGGGGAGTGCCGGTGCGGACGTTGACGGCGAGGTCGACCAGGCCGAGCCCGTCGGCGCGTACCTCGGCGTCGCCGTGGTGGCGCAGGTCGGGTTCGGGGGCGGTCACGCGGGGTCTCCTTGCGGGTGCTTCGGGTTTCGGGCGGCTCAGGTGGCTCAGGTGGTTCGGCTGGTGCCGGTCGGGGCTGATGGTGCCGGCTGTGCGGCCGGGGTCGGTGCCGGTGTCGGTGCCGGTGCCGGTGGTCAGGGGCGGTGGCGGCGGGTCCGCGTCCACGTCGAGCGGTGCGAGGCGTCCGCGCGCCGCCGTCCGGGCGATCGCGACCGTGGCCCGCGCCGACTTCCGCTTGGTGACCACGAGCCGGCCGCCAGGCGCGCTCGCCAGTGCCGCCGCCTCGGCCACGCTCGCGGTGCCGACAGCCGTACCGACGGTGGCGGAGGGGTTCGGCACCGGTACGCCCGCCAGTACCTCGGGCGGGTGCTCGTCCACGGGCACCCCCGCGAGGTGGTCGGCCGCCCAGCGCACCGCCGGGTGGTTTGCCCTGCCCGTCACGGTGGCCAGCCGGGCCACGGCGGATGGCGTCAGGCCGGTCTCCCGGAGGGTGTCCGTGAGCAGTCGCAGGACCTCGGTCCGTTCGGCGCCGCTGCTCGCGCCGATCCCCACCACCAGAGTGCGGGGGGCGTCGGCGACCGGTTCGCTCACGTGCCGCACCTTTCGTCCCGAACTCCGGTGATCCCACCACGCCCGGCCGGAACGGGTCAATCGCGGTGGGTGTGACGTCCGACGCCGGTCCGCCGTCCGCCCCGGGGCCGCCGCGGCGCGGCAGCTGTTCGCCTGTTCTTCATCTGCGTTGTGCGGTACACGACACCACGGCGCTCCTACTGTTCTCGGCGCTCCCGCCCAGGAATCCCCGACCTCCGGAGGACCCCATGGCCTTCGCACGATTGCGCGCCCCCGGAACCCTCGCCCCCGGCAGTCGTCCCCGGCCGCGCTCCGCCGGCGCCGTCGGCCGCACCGGAATCCGGAACTGACGGCCGTGTACGTCGCGGACTCGCGCAGCTCGAAGGCCCCTGCCGGGCCGTCCCCCGCCGGGCCGTCCCCCGCTGGGCCGACCCCCGACGGCCCGTCCCCCGCCGGGCCGACCACCGCCGCGCCGGCCGTGGGCCCGGTGCGGCGGGGCGCCGTGCCCGGGGCGGTGGTCGCCCTCGGCGCGGTCAGCCTGGTCACCGACATCTCCTCGGAGATGGTCACCGCCGTCCTCCCGCTCTACCTGCTCACCGGTCTCGGCCTCTCCCCGCTCGGCTTCGGTCTGCTCGACGGCATCCAGAACGGCTTCAGCGCACTGGTCCGGCTGGTCGGCGGCCACCTCTCCGACCGCCGCGGCCGCGACGGCGCGGCTCGCCACAAGACCGTCGCGGCCGTCGGGTACGGGCTGTCCGCGCTGTGCCGGCCGCTGCTGCTGTTCGTCCACACCGTGCCGCTGATCGGTGCCGTGATCGCCGTCGACCGCACCGGCAAGGGCCTGCGCACCGCCCCCCGGGACGCGATGATCTCGCTCGCCACCGAACCCGCCCACCGCGGCCGGGCGTTCGGGGTGCACCGGGCGATGGACACGGCCGGCGCCCTGCTCGGGCCGCTCACCGCGTTCCTGGTGCTGCGGCTGGCCGGCGGCCCGCTGCTCGCCGACGGCGGCGAGCGGCACGGCTACGACGCGGTGTTCGCGGTCAGCGCGTGCGTCGCGGCGCTCGGGGTGCTGATCCTGCTGCTGTTCGTGCCGAACCGGCAGCAGGGTGACGACTTGTCGACTTCCGCCCCCTCGCTGCGCGACAGCCTCACCCTGCTGCGGCTGCCGGGGCTGCGCCGGCTGACGCTCTGCGCCGTCCTGCTCGGCCTCACCACCGTCAGCGACTCCTTCCTCTACCTGCTCGTCCAGCGCCGGCTGGACCTGCCCGTCGGCCTCTTCCCGCTGCTGCCGCTGGGCACCGCCGCCGCCTTCCTGCTGCTCGCCGTCCCGCTCGGCGCGCTCGCCGACCGGATCGGCCGCCACCGGCTCTTCCTCGCCGGGCACGGGGTGCTGCTGCTCGCGTACGGACTGCTGCTGTCACCGCTGCGCGGGCTGCCGGCGGTGCTCTGCGTGCTGGTGCTGCACGGGACCTTCTACGCGGCCACCGACGGCGTGCTCGCCGCCGCGGCCGCCGACGCCGTACCCGCCGAGCAGCGCGGCGCCGGACTCGCCCTGGTCGGCACCGGACAGGCACTGGCCCGGTTCGCCTGCTCGCTGCTGTTCGGCGCGCTGTGGGGGGTGGTCGGCGGCCCGGCGGCGCTGGGCTGGTCGGCGGGGGCGCTGGCGCTGTGCGTGCTCGGCGCGGCGGCGGTGCTGCGCCCGTCCGGGCCCGCCGCGGGGCCGGCCGGGCCCGTCACAGGGCGGCCCGGGTCCGCCGCCGGTCAGCCCGTCCCCGTCGCGGAGCAGCCCGGACCCGTCGCCGCGAAGACCCCGGAGGAGACCCGATGAACCTGCGGAACCGCACCAGGATGATCATCCTGCTGGTCGCCGTCGTGCTGCTCGGCGCGGTCGGCACCGGGGCCGTCCTCAACGCCGCCGACCGCACCGCCCGCCGGGACCAGGCCCAGCCCGGCGGGCCGTCCGTCACGCCCGGCCCGGTGTCACTACAGGTGCAGTCCGGCGGACGACAGCTGTTGTTCCGCAACATGGCCTGGGGCCCGCACCGGGACGAGATCACCTCCGTCGCCGCCGACCGCCCCGACGGCCCGCGCACCGCCTCCGGCGTCCAGTGCCTGCGCTTCCACGCGGCCGCCGGCACCGGCATCTGCCTCCAGGCCCAGCACGGCGCGCTGGAGGACACCTACCGCGCCGTCGTCCTGGACGACCACCTGCGCGAGCTCCGCTCGTTCCAGGCGGCCGGCATCCCCACCCGCTCCCGGGTCTCCCCGTCCGGGCACCTCGCCGCCTGGACGGTCTTCGTCAGCGGCGACTCGTACGCGGGCAGCGACTTCTCCACCCGCACCTCGATCGTGGACGTCCGGGACTGGAACCTGCGGGAGAACCTGGAGGACTTCTCGGTCGTCCTGGACGGCCACCCGTACCAGGCGCACGACATCAACATCTGGGGCGTCACCTTCGCCGACGACACCACCTTCTACGCCACCCTCGCCAGCGCCGGGCGGACCCACCTCGTCCGCGGCGACCTCGGCGCCCGCACCCTCACCACCCTGCACGACAACGTCGAGTGCCCCTCGCTCTCCCCGGACGGCACCCGCGTCGCCTACAAGAAGCGCGTTCCCGGCCTGCCCGCCGACGCCCCGTGGCGGCTGTACGTGCTCGACCTCGCCACCATGACCGAGACCGCCACCGCCGAGCAGCGCAACATCGACGACCAGGCGCTCTGGTCCGGCGAGGGCACCCTGGTCTACGCCCTGCCCGGCGACTACGGCGCCGACCTGTGGACCGTCCCGGCGGACGGTTCGGGCAGTGCGCAGCCGGTCACCAGGGCTGCGGTCGCCCCCGCCTACCTGGGCTGAGGAACTCTCGGCTACGGTCCCACGTCGAGCAGAGTGTGACGTCCTGATCAGGCGTCCTGAACGAACGGGGGAGCGAGACGACCGTGGACGGCATTCCACCCGAGCGCACGGTGACCGACTCCTGGCCCGCCCTGCACGGCCGCCCGGTCCTGCGGCGCACCGTCGCCGTCGGGCTGGTGCTCTGCGTGTCCGTCGTCGCCGCCCTCGTGGTGCGCGGAGTCAACGCGCTCACCGCCGGCGGCACCGGCCGCGAGACCGACCGCGACCGCGCCGAACGCCTGGCCGGCCTGCACCCGTCCCAGCATCCCGGCGTCGGCCGCTTCTACGTCCCGGTCGGCGCCGTCTACACCCACACCTCCGGTGGCGCCCCGGTCGCCTACCTGCACTACCGCCTCGGCGGCGGCAGGGCCCCCGGCCTCGGTGACTTCCTCAGCGCCTACGACCTCCCCTCGCCCGGGCCGGCCGCCCCGCTCCCGGCCGACCTGCTCGCCGCCCTCGGCGGCGACGAGCCGGCCGAGGCCCCGGAGCTTCCCGAGTCCGCGCCGACGCCCGCGCCCGGCCCGTCCGCCACCGCCGACCCCGCCGCCGCGCCCACCGAGAGCCCGTCCCCGGACGCCGAGCCCATCGACCCGGCCGGGCCCTCCGACCCCACCGCCGCCGCCCCGGACCCCGGCGACCCCGATGCCGACCCCGAGGACCCCACCGTCGAACCGGCCCCCGCGGCCGCCCCGGACGAGCCCACCCCCGACGACCCCGCCCCCGCCCCCGCCCCGCTTCCCACCCAGACCTGGACCCCCACCCCCACCCCGACCCCCACCGACCTCCCCACCCACGCCCCCACCGCCCGCCGCATCTACGTCGCCACCATCCCCGGCGGCCTGCCGGGCGCCGCCGACATCTACATCCGCGCCACCGGCTGACCCGCCGCCCGGGGTCCGGGTTCCGCCGTCCGCGCGGCCCGTCCGTCATCGCTCGCCGCCCGCCGAATACGCCTGCACCCCGCCGGGACGGCGGGGCGCAGGCGTTCAGGGAGATGCCGGCCTTCGGGAGGAGCCCGGTCAGCGGGCGGTGGCCGGTTCGGGCTGGGGGGTGGGCGCGGTGGCCGGTGCCGATGCCGGTGCCGGTGTCGGGGCGGGGGTGCGGCGGGCGGGGGCCTGGCCGACGAGCATGGCGGCGAGGGCGAGGAGAAGGCCGAGGAGCTGCCAGGGGGTGAGGGTCTGGCCGAGGACGACGAGGCCGCCGAGGGTGGCGACGACCGGGTTGATCAGGCCGAGGAAGGAGGCCGGGCCGGCGCCGAGGTGCTCGATGCCGCGGAACCAGAGGAAGTAGCCGAGCGCGGTGCCGAACAGGCCGAGGTAGGCGAAGCCGGCCAGGTTGGCGGCGCTCAGGGCGGGCGGCGCGCCCTCGACCACGGCGGCGAGCGGCACGAGGAAGACCGAGCCGGCCAGGAGCTGCCAGGCGGTGAGGTCGAGCAGGGTGGCGCCCTCGGGGCGGCCCCAGCGGCGGGTGAGGACGGTGCCCATGGCCATCAGGGAGATCCCGGCGACCATCGAGGCGATCCCGACGCCGTCCAGCCGGGCGCCGCTCTTGAGCACCAGCAGGGCCACTCCGCCGACCCCGACCAGTCCCGCGATCACCGCCCGCCGTCCGGGCCGCACCCGCAGCACGCCGATCGAGAACCCGGCGACGAGCAGCGGCTGGATCGCCCCGATGGTGGCGGCGACGCCGCCGGGCAGGCGGTACGCGCCGACGAACATCAGCGGGAAGAACAGCCCGATGTTGAGCATCCCGAGTGCGGCCGCGCGTCCCCACCAGCGCCCCTTGGGAAGTCGGCGGCCGATCAGCAGCAGGAGCAGTCCGGCCGGCAGGGCGCGCAGGGCGGCGAGCAGCAGCGGGCGACCCTCGGGCAGCAGCTGGGTGGTGACGAGGTAGGTGGTGCCCCACGCGGCCGGGGCGAGTGCGGCGGTGACGGCGATCCCCGCGCGCTTGCGGTCCATGACGGCCATGACGTCCCCCTGAACGTTGATTATCTGAACGTTGAGATACTTTCTACGCCCAGGATCGGAGAACGTCAAGTATGTGAATGTTAAGATATCTGCGTTGGACGGAAGGCTTCGGATCGGACGGCCCCGGGAGGGCGGCGGACATGCAGCAGCGCGACACCGTGGACGACATCGTCGAGCAGTGGGCCCGGGCCCGACCCGACCTGGACGCCGGGCCCATGGCCCTGATCGGCCGGCTCCGACGGCTCAACGTCCGGGTCGACAACGCCCTGCGCGAGTACTTCACCGCCTGCGGCCTGGACTCCTCCGAGTTCGACGTGCTGGCCACCCTGCGCCGCTCCGGCGAGCCGTACGAGCTCAACGCCCGCGCGCTGCTCAAGTCCGCGATGGTCACCTCCGGCGCCATCACCAACCGGGTCGACCGGCTGTCCGCCAAGGGCCTGGTCGAGCGCAACCCGTGCCCGAGCGACCGCCGCGCCGTCCTGGTCCGCCTCACCCCGGCCGGCAAGGAGCTGATCGACGGCGCCCTGGCCGGCCACGTCGGCAACGAGGAACGCATCCTCTCGGCCCTCGACGCGGACGAGCGCACCCGGCTCGACGCCCTGCTGCGCAAGCTGCTCATCGCGCACGGGGACACCGAGCCGCTCCTCTGAACCGGGGCCGGGTGCGCCGCGCCGCGTGTCCGGCGGTGTCCCGGCCGCGTTGTCCTCTGCGGAAGCCCAGCGGAGGAGAGACCCCGATGAACGAGAAGACGCCCAGGGACATCGCCGTCGACGACCAGCTGCGGGCCGCCGGCGCGGAGGGCGCCCGGTGGCTCACCGCCTCCGGGTGGGGGCCGCCCGTCAGGGTGCCTTTGCAGCACGCGGCGAAGTGGCAGCAGGAGACCCGGGCCCGGATGCTGGCGGCCCAGCAGGACGAGTCCTGCACGTGGTGCGACCACCTGCTGTACGGCGGCCCCCAGCCCGTCGTCGTGCACGCGGAACACCCGACCCACCTGATCTGCCGCGCCTGCTCGGTCGCCGCCCGCCCCCGCCGCATCTGCCTGGACTGTGGGGAGCCGGCCTCCTCCGAGTCCCCGGCCGACGGGCGCGAGGACGTCTTCATGGGCGCGGTGGCGATCTACACCCGGCTGCGCTGTGTCGCCTGCCACCGGTCCGACCCGCTCGACGGCACCTTCGGCAAGCTCGCCTGACGGCCGCCCCGCCCCGCCCCGGCTCCGCCCCCGGCCCCGGCCCCGCCCCCGCCCCCGGCCGCGGCTCCGAGTGCCGCGGCGGACGTGCTCGGCGGAGGGCGGGTCCCCTTACGCCGCCCCGCCCGGGGTCGGCGGCCGCCAGTTGTACGTCCGGGCCGCGCGGCTCAGCAGGGCGCGGGCGGGGAGGAGGCCGGCGAGGGTGAGGGCGGTGGTGCGCAGGAGCGCGGCGGCGGGGGAGCGGAGGGCGACGAGGTCGCCGATGCGGCGGGAGCCGGCGACCACGGCGGAGGTGCGGGGCAGTCGGGCGGCGGTGTAGGCGGGCAGGGCGGCGGCGGGGTCGGTGCCGGGGGTGAGCGGGGAGGCCAGGACGAGGGCGTCCTCGATGGCCTGGCAGGCGCCCTGGCCCTGGAAGGGGCACATCGCGTGGGCGGCGTCGCCGAGGAGGGCGACCCGGCCGTAGTGGTGGGCGGGCAGCGGGTCGGCGAGGTCCCGGACGTCGTGGCGCAGGACCCGCTCGGGCTCGGCCAGGGCGAACAGTTGCGGTACGGGGGCGCACCAGTCGCCGTACCGGCGCAGGAGTTCGGCCCGCTCGTCCCCGTCGGCGGCCCGTTCACCGGCCGGGGCGAGGGCGGCGCCGTACACGTAGACCCGGCCGTCGGCGAGCGGGACGATCCCGGCGAGCTTCCCGCGGCCCCACACCTCGCCGGCGGCGGCCGGGAGGCGGCCGGGGGTGACGATGGTGCGCCAGGTGGTGAATCCGCTGTAGCGGGGGCCGGGGTGCCGGGGGAAGAGCAGGCTCCGGGTCGCGGAGTGGATGCCGTCGGCGGCGACGACCAGGTCGGCCGTCTCCTCCCCGTCGGCGGTGCGGACGACGGCGGGCCCGGTCGTGCTGCCGGGGGTGACGAGGGTGGCGGGCGAGCCGGTGCGGACGGTGCCCTCCGGGAGCGCGTCGACCAGGGCGGTGATGACGTCGGCGCGGGCGACGGCGGCGATGGTGTCGCCGAAGCGGGCCTCGAAGGCGGACGTGCTGGTGCGGACGAGCCAGCGGCCGGAGGGGTGGCGCAGGCCGACGGCGGGGTGCGGGGTGGCGAGGGCGCGCAGGTGCCCGCCGATGCCGAGCCGGTCGAGGCAGCGCAGGGCGTTGGGGGCCAGGGCGAGTCCGGCGCCGACGGGTTCGAGGGAGTCGGCGCGCTCGTGGACGCGGACGGGGACGCCCTGTCGGTGGAGGGCGAGGGCGGCGGCGAGGCCACCGATGCCGCCGCCGATGACGATCGCCTGGTGCAGGCCCATGAGGGGACTCCTCTTCTCGCGCGCTCTGGCCACTACAGGTGTAGTGTCCGGCGCTCGAAACGGTACTACATATGTAGTGAGTCGTAAACTACGGCTGTAGTGAGTTGGGGGAGCCTCTCCGGAAAGGCCATGATCGGACCCATGACACCCCCGCGCCCGACCCTGATCGCCGACGCCGCCATCGACCTGATCGCCGACGCCGGCCTGCGCGGGCTCACCCACCGCGCCGTGGACGACGCGTCCGGCCTGCCCGCCGGCTCGACCTCCAACCTCGCCCGGACCAGGGCCGCCCTGCTGGAGCTCGTGCTCACCCGGATCGTCGAGCGGGAGACCGCCGACTACCCCGTCCTCGTCGAGGGCGAGCTGCCGGAGGCCGCCGTCCCGCCGCGCGAGCTGCTGGCCGAGGTCGGCGCCGAGGTGCTCTTCCAGGCACTCACAGGCGGCCGCCGGATCACCCTGGCCCGCCTGGAGCTCGCCCTGGAGGCCACCCGCAGGCCCGAACTGCGCTCCCTCTACGACCGTCTGGGCGCGCGCTTCGCCCAGCGCGCCGCCGAGCTGCTCGCCGCCGCCGGTTCGAGCGACCCGACGGGTGACTCCCGCCGGTTGATCCGCTGGTGCGACGGCGTGCTGTTCAACGCGACGGCCGGCAGCGGGCACTGGCACGTGCCGATGCCCGAGGAGCTGCGCGAGGAGATCGACCGCTACCTCGCCGTGCTGCTCGACCGGTAGGCCTGGGATCCGGCGGCGCCCGCCTGTACTCCCGCTGCTCGATCAGGCAGGGGGAAGCATGGTGAACACGCTCGACATCGCGGTGCTGATCGTGATCGGGACGGCGCTGCTGTCGCGGCCGGCGACGCCGGCGGTGCTGGTGCGGGCCCAGGCGGCAACGCGCCGCCGGGCGTTGGCGGCCACCGGCGCCACGCCGCCCAGGCGCTCCCGGCACCGCCGAACCCGTACGCGCCCACCGCGCCGCCGCAGCCCCCGTACGTCCAGTCCCAGGCGCCGTACGTCCCCACGCAGTTCGCGCAGCCCGGCCCGCTCGCCCGGCCCGTCCCGGCCGCCCCGCCGGTGCTGCCGAGTCCCGTCGGCAACCCCCTCAGCCTCCACGAGCCCCGCACGATCGGCGGCTACCAGCTCCTCGGCCGGATCGGCTCCGGCGGCATGGGCACGGTCTACCTCGCCCAGCGCCAGGGCTCCGCCACCCAGGTCGCGCTCAAGACCATCAACCTCGAACTCCTCGACGACGCCGACCTGTTGCGCCGCTTCCAGCGCGAGTCCGAAGTGCTGGCGATGGTGCCGGGCGCCTGCACCGCCCGGGTGCTCGACACCGGCGTGGACTCCGGACGCCCTTACCCGGCCATGGAGTTGCTGGACGCCCGCCCGCTGGACGCCTACCTGCGCGAGCAGGGGCCGATCCGCTCCGCGGAGGCGCTGCGCACCCTCGCACTGGCGCCGGCCGTGGCGCTGTCGGGGGTGCACCGGTTGGGGCTCGTCCGCCGGGCCTCAAGCCCGCCGACATCATGCTGACCACGGCCGGCCCGCGTCTGCTGGACTTCGGCATCGCGGCGATCGTGGACGGCACCCGGCCGACCGCCACCGGCGGCGGCCCGGGCACCCTGACGTACATGGCGCCGGAGCGGTTCGGCGAGGAGCGGGTCGGTCCGGCGGCCGACGTGTGGGCCTGGGCGTGCTGCGTGGTGTGCGCGGCGCACGGCTCCAGCCCGTTCGCGGCGACCAGCACCGGAGCGGTGATCCGCCGGATCGTGGAGACCGGGCCCGAGCCCGCGGCGACGGCGGCGGTCCGGGCCGTCGAGCCGGCGCTCGCCGCCGTCGTCACCCGCGCGCTGGCCATCGGCCCGGAGCAGCGCCCGGCGGACGGTACGGCCCCTGCTGGCGGCGCCGGCGGCCGCCCAGTCGCCGGCGCCGGACCCGGCGGCCGTCCACGACCAGATCACCCGGGGTTGGCAGACCCTCGCGCTGTAGCGGAGGCGGCGAGCCCGGACCCGGCGCCCCGGCGACGGGGTGCGGTCCCGGACCACGGGACGGGGTGCGGCCGGGCACGACGGGGTGCGGCCGCGTCCGACAGGGTCCGGCCGGGGGCGGCTCAACCGTCGGACGCCACCCGCCCGGCGACGAGCCGGGCGCAGTCGTCCACCGAGGCCCGCGAGGTGTCGACGACCAGGTCGTAGCCGACGCCCTGGTGCACCGCCGAGGCCTGCGCGGCGGCCATCCCGGCCACCCGGTCGCCGCGCGCGGCCTCTCGCGCCGCGGCCACCGCAGGATCGCAGCGCACCCCGACCCAGAGCACGTCCAGACCCTCCAGTGCCGCCCGCCACCGGGCCTGCGAAGCAGCGCCGCCGAGGAACACCTCGTCCACCACGATCCGCGCCCCGGCCCGGGCCATCGCCGCCACCCCGAGCGTCCAGGCGGCGTCCAGCGCGGCGAAGACCGGGCCGACCTCGACCGTCCCGTTCCCGCCCTCCAGCCCGCCGATCCCCTCGCCGCCGTCGCGCAACGACGCCGGCAGCGCCTCGACCATGGTGTCCGCGCCGAGGTGCAGCCACGGGGCCGGCAGCAGGTCCTGCAGGCGCCGGGCGATGCTCGACTTGCCGGAGCTGGAACCGCCGTTGAGAACGATCACATGCATGGGCGGAGCCTATGGCCGCACACCCCGCGGCGTCGCCGCGTTATCCGGGGGCGCCCCAGGGGACGGGACGAGCCGTGGACTGCACGGCTCCGGAGGCTCCCGCCGCGAAGCCCGCCCCGGCCGCGAAGCCCGCCGCCGCGGCCGTGAAGGAGGACGCCAGCGCCGGCGCGCCCGCCCAGTGCAGGTGCAGGTAGGAGGCGTGCACGTTGCCGCCCGCGAAGCCCTCGGTGCGAGGGCCGGCGGGAAGGCGCCAGCCCCAGGCCGGGAGTTCGCCCGCCCCGGGTTCGCAGACCGTGCGGTGGAACTCGTGGCCGCGCAGCCTGGTGCCGGCCGGGCCCAGCGGGGAGTCGTGCAGGGCGACCGCCTCCCGGTAGCCGAGGGTGAGCCGCTCGGTCATCCGGGCGTCGGTGGCCAGCACGCCGCACATCGGCAGGCCGTCCAACTCCCGCCCCAGGTAGAGCAGTCCGGCGCACTCGGCGGCGATCGGCCCGCCCGCGGCGGCGAACCCGGCGATGGCGGCGCGAAGTTCGGCGTTGCCGCTCAACTCGCGTACGTACAGCTCCGGGAAGCCGCCGCCGATCACCAGGCCGGCCGTCCCCTCGGGCAGCGACGAGGCGCGCAGCGGGTCGAACGGGACCACCTCCGCGCCCGCCGCGCCGAGCAGTTCGGCGTTCTCCGCGTACGAGAAGGAGAAGGCCGCGCCGCCCGCCACCGCGATCCGCGGCCGGCCGGCCACCGGGGTGACCTCGGCCGACGGGTCCCACGGTTCGGCGTCCAGGTCCGGCGCCGTCCGGGCGAGTTCGAGCAGGGCGTCCAGGTCGACCGAGGAGGCCACCAGTTCACCCATGTCGGCGACCGCCCGCAGGGCCTCCGCCGAGCGCTCCACCGCCGGAATCAGCCCGAGGTGGCGGGACGGCGTGGCGACCGCCGCGGAGCGGCGCAGCGCGCCCAGCACCGGCACGCCGGAGCCCTCCTCCAGGGCCTCGCGCAGGAGGTGCTCGTGCCGGTCGGAGGCGACCCGGTTGAGGATCACTCCGGCGAGCCGCACCTGTGGGTCCCAGGAGGCGAAGCCGTGCACCAGCGCGGCGACCGAGCGGGACTGCGAGGAGCCGTCCACCACCAGCACCACCGGCGCCCGCAGCAGCTTGGAGACGTGCGCGGTGGAGGCCAGCTCCCCGCGCCCGGAGGCCCCGTCGAACAGGCCCATGACCCCCTCGACCACCGCGACGTCCGCCCCCGCCGCGCCGTGCAGGAACAGCGGTGCGATCCGCTCCGGCCCGCACAGGAATGCGTCCAGGTTGCGGCCCGGGCGCCCGGCGGCGAGCGCGTGGTAGCCCGGGTCGATGTAGTCGGGGCCGACCTTGTGCGGCGACACCGCCAGCCCGCGCGCGGCGAGCGCCGCGATCAGGCCGGTGGCGACGGTGGTCTTGCCGGCGCCCGAGGAGGGCGCGGCGACGACGAGGCGGGGGACGGTGCTCAACGGCCTACCACTCGATACCGCGCTGGCCCTTGCGGCCGGCGTCCATGGGGTGCTTGACCTTGGTCATCTCGGTGACCAGGTCGGCGAATCCGGTCAGCGCCTCGGGCGCGTACCGGCCGGTGATGACGACGTGCTGACTGCCCGGACGGTCCTTGAGTACGGCCACCACCTCGTCCGGGTCGACCCACCCCCAGTGCATCGGGTAGGTGAACTCGTCCAGCACGTAGAAGCGGTAGGTCTCGGCCGCAAGGTCCCGCTTGACCTGCTCCCAGCCCTCCTTGGCCGCCTCCTCGCTGGACATCTCCTGCTCGGCGGAGCGCTGGATCCAGGACCAGCCGGAGCCCATCTTGTGCCAGTCGACGGTGCCGCCCTCGCCGGAGGCGCCGAGCACGCGCAGCGCGTTCTCCTCGCCGACCTTCCACTTGGCGGACTTCACGAACTGGAACACCCCGACCGGCCAGCCCTGGTTCCAGGCCCGCAGCGCCATGCCGAACGCGGCCGTGGACTTGCCCTTGCCGGGGCCGGTGTGCACGGCGGTGATCGGCAGTGTACGGCGCTGACGGGTCGTCAGGCCGTCGTCGGGGACGCTCTCGGGGACACCCTTGGGCATGTCGGCTCAGGCCGCCTTTCGCATCGCGGTGGTTGCACGGTTCGCAGAACGGTTGTCGGACCGGCTCTCGCGGACGAGCGAGGCCACGCCCTCGGCGCGCAGCTCGTCCAGGCCGACGGTGGTGCCGCCGAGCAGCCCGGCCAGGGTGCGGGCCAGGCCCAGGCGGACCGGGCCGGACTCGCAGTCCAGCACCACGCTCGCCGTGCCCTGCGCCGCGAACAGCGCGGCCGCGCGGTGCGAGCGGGCGAGCGCGTCCCGCCCGCCGGTGGCCCGGCCGTCGGTCACCACGACCAGCAGCGGGCGCCGGCTCGGGTCGCGCAGCCGCTCCACCCGCAGCACCTCGTGCGCGCGCAGCAGGCCGGCGGCCAGCGGGGTCCGCCCGCCGGTGGGCAGCGACTCCAGCCGGGCCGCCCCGACCTCCACCGAGGAGGTGGGCGGCAGTGCCAGCTCGGCACCCGCGCCCCGGAAGGTGATCATGCCGATCTTGTCGCGGCGCTGGTAGGCGTCCATCAGCAGCGACAGCACCGCGCCCTTGACGGTGGTCATCCGCTGCCGGGCGGCCATCGACCCGGAGGCGTCCACCACGAACAGCACCAGGTTGGACTCCCGCCCCTGGCGCACCTGTTCGCGGAAGTCGTCCTTGTGCACCACCAGCGCCCGCCCGCTGCGCCCGCGCGCAGCCTGGTGCGGCGCGGCGGCCTGGAGGGTCGCGGTCAGGTGCAGCCGGCCGAGCGCGCCCTGCGGGCGGCGGGCGCGGATGGTGTGTCCGCCGGTGGTCTCGGCGGGGGAGCGGCGGCCCTGGGCGCCGTGACCGGTGCCCTTGACGGTGAACAGCTGGGTCCGGTACGGGTCCCCGGCCGCGACCGGCGCCGACTCCCGCGCGGGGGAGGGGTGTTGGGCGGGCACGGGCTGCCGCGCCGACTCCTCGGGGCCCTCGGGGGAGGGTGCCTCGGGGGCCGACGGCTCGGGAGCGGACCCCTCGGGGCCGCCGTCGGACGGCTCGGGCGCGCCGCCGCCGTCGGGGCCGCCCCCGTCCGGGCCGCCCTCCGGCCCGTCGCCGTCCGGCCCGTCGCCGTCCGGGCCGGACCCGTCGCCCTCGGGCTCAGGCTCCTCCTGCTGCGCGTGCTCCTCCAGCGTCCGGTCCAGCTGTTCCTCGTCCAGCCCCGGCGCGTCGAAGGGGTTGCGGCGGCGCCGGTGCGGCAGCGCCAGCTGCGCCGCCTTGCGGACGTCCTCCTCCTGCACCTCGGTGCGCCCGTCCCAGGCCGCCAGCGCGACGGCGGTGCGGGCCATCACGATGTCAGCGCGCAGCCCGTCCACCTCGAACGCGGCGCACACGGCGGTGATCTGACGCAGCGCCACATCGGTCAGCTCGACCTTGGGCAGCAACTCCCGCGCCGCGACGATGCGTTCGGCGAGAGCCCGCTCCTCCGCGGCGAACCGCTCGGCGAAGCCGGTCGGATCCGCGTCGTAGGCGAGCCGGCGGCGGACCACCTCGGCGCGCTCGGCCGGATCCCGGGTGGCGGCGATCTCGACGGTCAGGCCGAACCGGTCGAGCAGCTGCGGCCGCAGCTCGCCCTCCTCCGGGTTCATCGTGCCCACCAGCAGGAACCGGGCCGCGTGGCGCACCGACACGCCCTCGCGCTCGACGTAGGAGCGGCCCATCGCGGCGGCGTCCAGCAGCAGGTCCACCACGTGGTCCTGGAGCAGGTTCACCTCGTCGATGTAGAGCACGCCGCGGTGCGCCCTGGCGAGCAGCCCGGGCTCGTACGCCTTGACGCCCTCGGCCAGCGCCCGCTCCAGGTCGAGCGAGCCGACGATCCGGTCCTCGGCCACGCCGACCGGCAACTCGACCAGCTGGGCCGGCCGTTCGGAAGCGGGCGGGGAGACGTGCGGCCCGTCCGGGCACTGCGGGTCGGGCGCGGCCGGGTCGCAGGCGAAGCGGCAGTCGTCCACGGTGGCGATGGACGGCAGCAGGCCGGCCAGCGCGCGCACCATGGTCGACTTCGCGGTGCCCTTCTCACCGCGCACCAGCACGCCGCCCACGGCCGGGGAGACCGCGTTCAGCAGCAGCCCGAGCCGCAGGTCGGCCATGCCGACGATCGCGGTGAACGGATAGCGGACGTCACTCATGCCGTACCCCACTCCTGTCGTGCCCGGTTCCGCGGCACCGTCCGGTCCTGTGATCCTGCCCGGCTCCGTGATCCTGCCCGGCTCCGTGATCCTGCCCGGCTCTGCTGCCGTACTCGGCACTGCCGCCGTACCCGGCTCATGCGTCACTCCCAGGGGCCCCGGGCGGGACGAACGGCAGCGATCCGGCCGCCGGCACCCCGCCCTCGATCAGCTTCCACAGCGCGTCGGTGTCGGCGTGCTCCTCGATCAGGTCGCCCAGCCGGTCCAGCCGGGCCTCGCGCGCCGCGGCGAAGGAGGTGTCCGGGGCCGGGACGAACGCCCGGCCCGACAACGCGGCGACCTCGCGCAGGAGTTCGCGGCGGAACCCGTCGTTCTCCAGCGCGCCGTGCCAGGTCGTGCCCCAGGCCGGGCCCACCCGGCAGCCGTCCAGACTCCGCCCCCGGCCGTCGGAGACGAACGTGTCCCCGCCCTCGACGGTGACCACGCCGTGGTGGATCTCGTAGCCCTCCACCCGCTGCCCGTACGCCTCGCCGACCGGCCGCGCCAGCACCTTCTCGGCGCCGAACCGCACCTGCGTCGGCAGCAGGCCGAGGCCCTCGACGGCCCCCGCCCTCGACTCGACCTCGTCCACGATCGAGCGCGCCAGCATCTGGTAGCCGCCGCAGACCCCGAGGACCGGCAGCCCGGCCGCCGCCCGGGCCCGCAGCGCCGGCTCCAGACCGCGCTCGCGCAGCCAGGCGAGGTCGGCGACGGTGGCCCGGGTGCCGGGCAGCACCACCAGGTCGGCGTCGGCCAGCTCCTCCGGGCGGGTCGCCCAGCGCACCAGCACGCCCGGCTCCTGCGCGAGCGCGTCCATGTCGGTGAAGTTGGACAGCCGCGGGAAGCGCACCACGGCCACCCGCAGCACGTCCGCGCCGTACGGCCCGGGCCCGTCCGCCCGGTCCACCACCGTCGACAGGTCCAGCGAGTCCTCGGCGTCCAGCCAGAGCCCGGGCAGCATCGGCAGCGTGCCCAGCACCGGACGGCCGGTCAGCCCGTGCAGCATCTCCAGCCCGGGCGCGAGCAGCCGCGCGTCACCGCGGAACTTGTTGACGAACCAGCCGGCCACGTGCCGCTGGTCCTCCGCCGACAGCAGCGCCAGCGTCCCGTACATCGCCGCGAAGACCCCGCCGCGGTCGATGTCCCCGACCACCACCACCGGCAGGGCGGCGGCCGTCGCCAGGCCCATGTTGGCGATGTCGCGGTCGCGCAGGTTGATCTCGGCGGGCGAGCCCGCGCCCTCGCAGACCACCACGTCGTAGCGGCCACGCAGGTCCGCCAGGCACTCCAGGGCGCGCTCCAGCAGGACGGGCTTGCGCTCGCGGTAGTCCAGCGCGCCCACCTCCGCCACCGGCCTGCCGAGCAGCACCACCTGGCTGCGGCCGTCCGCGCCCGGCTTGAGCAGCACCGGGTTCATCGCCGCCTCCGGCTCCACCCGGGCGGCCTGCGCCTGCATCGCCTGGGCGCGGCCGATCTCGGCGCCGTCGGCGGTGACGAAGGAATTGAGCGACATGTTCTGCGCCTTGAACGGCGCGACCCGCACGCCCTGGCGGACGAGCCAACGGCAGATCCCGGCCGTCACCACGCTCTTGCCCGCGTCCGAGGTCGTCCCCGCGACCAGCAGCGCCTTGCTCATGCCCGTCCCCTCTTCCTCAGCAGCATCCGCAGCAGGACGTGCCCCGCGACCGTCGTACCCAGCGCCAGTGCGCCCACCCGCCGGGAGAGCGCACAGGCGCGCTCGATGTCGTCCACCGTCACCGGCCGCAGCTCCGCACCCAGTACGGGCCGGTGCTCCACCCTCTCGCCGTACCGCAGCGCCCCGCCCAGCCGTACGCCCACCGCGCCGGCGAACGCCGCCTCGGCCTGGCCCGCGTTCGGGCTCGGGTGCGCGGAGCCGTCGCGCCGCCAGACCCGCCAGGCCGTACGGGGCTCGGGCGCGGCGGCCACCGTCAGCAGCGCCGTCAGCCGGGCGCCCGGCCAGCCCGCCAGGTCGTCCAGCCGGGCCGAGGCCCAGCCGAACCGGGCGTAGCGCGGCGAGCGGTGGCCCACCATCGCGTCCAGGGTGTTCACGGCGCGGAAGGCCAGCAGGCCGGGCGTGCCGGCCAGGGCGCCCCAGGTCAGCGCGTTCACCACGGCGTCGGCGGTGTTCTCGGCCACCGACTCGACCACCGCCCGGGCGATCTGCTGCCCGTCCAGCGCGCTCGGGTCCCGCCCGCACAGGTGCGGCAGCCGCTCCCGGGCGGCCGCGAGGTCGCCCGCGGCCAGCGAGCGGCCGATGGTGCGCGCCTCCCGGGTCAGCGAGGTGCCGCCGAGCACCGTCCAGGTCGCGGCCGCCGCCAGCACCGCCCGGCCCAGCGGACGCCGGCCCACCGTACGGTCCAGGGCGAGCGCGCCCGCCGCGACCGCGCCCACGCACAGCGCCGTGTACCCGGCCCCCGCGCCGCGGTCGTCGCGCCACAGCCGACGCTCCAGCCGGGTCGCGGCGCTGCCGAAGACGGCCACCGGATGGCCCCGGCGGGGGTCGGCGAAGCGGGCGTCGGCGACATGGCCCGCGACGGCGCCGAGCGCGAACGCGGCGGCGCGGGCCAGCGGGCGCGGCGAGGAGGAGGGCCCGAGCGGGGTCATCGGGGGCACGGCGGAAGGCAGCTCGGAGTCCGGTGGGGCGGGGCAGCCTGCATCGCGTGCGTGTCCTCACTCAGGGTCCGCGCCCTGGATCGACGTGACGGGGGCGAGAGTCTCCTGGCTTCCGGGTCGAACGCACCCCCGGAGCCTTCCAGCGGCCGTCGACGGCCGCCGTGGCGATGTTCCGAGCGTGCTCCCCGGTGACAGTGGCGGGACCGCGCCGGAATTCCACCGGCTTCCTCTCCATGCCTCCGTTTGGCCCCAGGATCCCATCACGGGCCCGAACCGGGAGTCAACCGAGGTCACGGAGGGGTTGGTCACACGCGGACGCCGCCGACAGGCCGGGGATCGTCCGGCGCGGGGCCGCTGACACGCCGGGGGATCCCCGGCGCGGCACCGGGCCGCGGCCGGGCCGCTTCGTGCGTTCGGCGGCTGGGGCAGGACCGGGGCCACGCCTGCGGTTCGGTGGCAGGCACCGCGGAAAGCCCCCGCCGCCGCCCTCGCCGCCCTCGCCGCCCTCGCCGCCCGCTTCCGGTACCTCCTCGGCGCCGCCGGGCCGCCGCCCGGGTGACCCGGACGGCCCAGCCCGGTGGCCGGGCGGACGGAGCGCCGGTGAACTGGTGCCCGAACACCGTCCGGTCCGTGAGCAACAGAGCGGGGAGCGAAATGCGTTGGGGAACCGCCGCCGTCGTGGCGGCCGCCGCGGTCGGGGCCGCCGTGCTGGTGATCGGCCGTCGGGCCTCCGAGCGGACGGTCCGTCCGGTGGCCGCCGTCCCGGAGTCCGGGCCGGTCGTGGTCCGCGGCCTCGCCCCCGGCCGCGTCACCTTCACCCGCGGCCCCGAGAGCCTGCGCCCCGGCCGCTGGGCGGTCGAGTGGGCGGACGGCGGGCACGCGGTCGTCGAGGAGGTCCTGCACAGCGACGAGCGGGGCGTCACCCGCCGGCTGCTCCGCGCCGACCGGGGCACGCTCACCCCCGGCACCGAGGTCCGCTTCACCCCCCGGGTCCACCTCGGCGACCCCACCGAGGCACTCGGCCTCCCCTTCACCGACACCACCGCCGACGGCGAGCTCGGCGCCCTTCCCGCCTGGCGGCTCGACGGCAAGCGCGGCACCTGGGTGATCCTGGTGCACGGCCCCGAGGCCGACCGCCAGCAGACCCTCCCGGTGCTCCCCGTCCTCGACCGGCTCGGCCTGCCCGCCCTCGCCGTCACCTACCGCGGCGACCAGGGTGCCCCCGCCTCCCCGGACGGGCTCAGCCACTTCGGCGAGACCGAGTGGCGCGACATCGAGGCGGCGGTACGGCTGGCGCTCGACAGCGGCGGGGGCAAGGTGATCCTCTACGGCTGGTCGGTCGGCGCGACCACGGCCCTCCAGACCGCGGCCCGCACCGCCTGGCCGCACGCCGTCAGCGGCCTCATCCTCGACTCGCCGGTGCTCGACCTCCCGGTCTCCGCCCGCCGGGACGCCGCCCGGGCCGGCTTCCAGGGCGTCGCCGCCGAGCTCGGGGCCCTGGCCGCGGAGGGCCGCACCGGCGTCGACCTCGCCGACTTCGCCCGCATCGCCGACGGCACCGACCTGCGGGTGCCCACCCTTCTCCTGCACAGCCCCGAGGACCGGATCGCGCCCTTCGGCACCGCCGAGAAGCTGGCCGCCGCCCGTCGCGACGTGGTCAGCCTCCAGGCCTTCCCCGGTGCCGACCACGCCACCCTCTGGAACACCGCTCCCGACCGGTACACCGAACTGCTCCGCCGCTGGCTCACGCCGCTGCTGTAGGGCGCCGCCGGCGGGTCCTCGCCGGCACGTCTCCCGGACGTGCCGCGGTCGGTGCTCCGCTTCCGCCCCTGCGGATCGGAACGCGGCCCCACCGCCGAGGTCGGAGCGGGCCCGTTGGGTCGACCCGTCGATCCGATCCGTCCGATCCATCCGATTCGTCCGACAGGATCCGCGAGGCCCGCAAGACCCACGGGCCGCGCCCTCGCCCCCCTCCTCGTGCGGGCGTTTCCGGCTGGGCCGCGCCGGCTTTTCCGGCGCGCTTCCCCCCTGCCCACGAATGAACGTTTCCCCCATTCCGCCGTAGGCGCGCGAGAAGTCGGCCGGTCCGACTTCTCGCGCGGCACGATCCCCCCGCCCCGCCCGTCATCCGTCCGGATTCGGACTGGACAGCTCCGCCGGAAGTCGGCGGAAGGGGATTCCCCGTGCGACCGGCGCGAAAACCACCCCGATGTCAGGGGCAACAATTTGCCCGGCCACTGACCCCCCACCCGTACGCACGGTAACCGCCCGAGCATTCCCGGCGACCAGGATGATGCGAGTGGCATGGGCAGGTCACACGTTTCCGGCCAGGCGGTTTGCCGCTGTTGCCCGATCTTGCGGAGGTGCCGCCACCGGTCGCCCGGTCGTACGGACAACCGGATGTGACAGAAGGCCGGTACAAGGGGAAGACTGCTCGACGTGACGTCTCGGAACCCGCGCGACCGTGATGCCCCGCTCCCGCCGACGATCGGTACCGGTGCGACGGTGACCCGTCTCCCCGGAACGGCCCAACGGCCCGCCGGTGGCAGGCCGGGCGGGGCGGGTGTCCCCCGTAACGGAGTACCCCGGCGGCGAGGGCCCGCTCCGGCTCCCGGGCGGGGCAGGGTTCCCGTGCCCGAGGGCTTCCCGGCACCCGCCGAGCTGGCGCCGCTGGCCCGCCGGATGCTGGTGGACGCCGTCCGCGTCGCCCGCTGGGCCGGTGAGCTGGCCGAGGTCGACAAGCGCGGCGAACTGCTCCCCGAGGACGCCCGCGAGGCCGGCCGGGCGCTGGCCATGACGGTCGGCGCCGCCGCCAAGGCATGGGGGCAGGCGCTGCTGGTGGGCCTCGTGGAGCCCCGGGACGGCGGAGCCGGCCCCGGCTGGCGCCTGCACGCCTGGGAGCACGACGACGAGGCCGTGGTGCGCGGATGGTCGGCGATGTTCGACGCCTGGACCCTGCTCGCCCCGGTGCCGCCCGCCGCGCTGCGCGGCGTGTTCGCCGTGCTGGCCGGGCAGGCCGTGGACCAGGCCCCGCAGCTGCTCTCCTTCCTGCACCTGGTGGACGGCCCCGTCGCCGAGAGCGAACTGCTGGAACTGCTGCGCCGGGGCCTGGACGAGCGCCGGGTCGGCACCGGCCTCGGCGGACCGGGGCTGTCGCCGGTGCCGCACGCGGCCTCCGCCGTCTCCGCCGTCCGCGGCACCTGCCGCGCGCCGCAGATCGACACCCCGGCCGCGCCGGCCGACGTGGCCGCCGTCCTGGACTGGATGCTCGACGGCCTGGAGGCCGTCGGCGCCCTGGTGCGCAGGAACGATGCCGCGGAGCTGTCGCCGCTCGGCCACTGGGCGGTGCGGGCCAAGCTGGAGGAGATCTGCACGGTCGCGCAGACCGCGGCCGGGCACATCGAGCAGAGCGCCTTCGAGCTGCTGAACGCGTGTGCGGACTACTCGCCGGGCCCGGCCCGCGCCGAGTTCCGGGCGTGGGTCGCGGCCCGTCCGGCGGACCGGGCCGTGGGCGAGCTGCTGGAGGCCGCCCGGGGCGACGACGCGCTGGTGCGCGGACTGGCCTTCGAGGCGCTGAGGGTGGCCGGTGGCCCGGCCGAGCAGGCGGTGCGCGCGGCGGTGGACGCGCCGGTGCTGCGCCCCTATGCGCTGCTGTGGCTGGCGGAGCGCGCCGACGAGGGCGTCTCCCCGGCGGACGTGCTGGGTGCGGAGGACGCGGCCTGGCTCTGGGTGGACACCGCGGCCGCGGTGCTCGACCACGGCGAGACCGAGCTGCTGGTGGGCCATGTCGAGGGCGCCTCGGCGGGCGACCCGGTCCGGCTGTTCGCCCGGGCCCGGCAGTCCGGTCACCCGCGGGCGGCCTCGGTGCTGACGGCGGTCTCGGGCGTGCACCCGGACCCGGGCGTGGCCCGGGCGGCCCGCCGCTCGGCGTTCAGCGTGCACACCGGTGGCGCCTGAGTTTTATGACTTTTGCGGGGACGTTCGGGGTCCACGGCGACCGCGACGGCGGCTCCGGCGTCCGCCGTCGAGGTCCGCTCCGCTCTCCGCTCGGGTCTCCGCTCGGACGGCGCCTGAGCCCCGCACCCGCGCCGCTCGATTGTTATGACATACGAGAAGGGCCCGGAACCAATAGGTTCCGGGCCCTGACTCTTATGACTTTTGCGGGGACTCAGCCGAGCCGGGACTCCGCCCGCCGGGCGCGGACGTCGCCGACCTTCTGCCCCACCTTGCGGCGGATGACCAGCAGCGGTGCCATCGCCGCGAGCGTGATCTGGGCGAACGCGCCGACGTGCATCAGCTGGTTGCCACCGGGCAGGCCGGTGGCCCAGGCGGCCAGGCAGCCGATGGAGACCACGATCCAGCAGAGCGTCGCGGTGGCCAGCAGCCCCTGCGGCTTCGGGTACTCGATCCGGCTGACCATCAGGTACGCGGCGCCGAAGATGGCGAGCAGACCGGGCAGGAACGGCGGGTCGAGCAGCACGATGGCGATCACCGTCATCGCGCCCATCGGGCAGGGCATGCCCTGGAACACCCCGGGCCGCATCTTGACGGCCGAGAAGCGGGCCAGCCGCAGGACCACCGCGAGCAGCACCGTGATGGCGATGAGCGCCGACAGCTTGCTGTTGGAGCCCTGGGAGACCATGCCCCAGACCGCGACGAAGTAGGCCGGCGCGATGCCGAAGCTGATCAGGTCCGCCAGGTTGTCCAGTTCCGCTCCGAGGGCGGAGGAGCGCAGCTTGCGCGCCACCAGGCCGTCGAAGAGGTCGCACATCGAGCCGATCAGCAGCAGCGTGACCGCGGTGGCGGCGCTGTGCCGGTCCGGAGCGGCGTCCGGGTTGGTGATGTGCGGGACCAGGACCCCGGTGGTGATCGAGTAGATCGCCAGGAAGCCGCAGACGGCGTTCCCCAGGGTCAGGAAGTCGGCGGTGGACAGGTGCTGAGGAGAGCGCGGGGCGCGCAGCTCGCGGTCGCGCGCCCAGCGGCGGCGGCGCAGGGCCGTCTCCTCGTCGTCCAGGCCGACGATTGTCTCAGGATCAGTCACGGTCAAGGCGCGTCACCCCGGCTGTGGTCTTCTGGCCGACCTCGACGCCGACCTCGACGCCGGCCGGCAGGTAGGTGTCGACCCGGGACCCGAACCGGATCAGACCGATCCGGTCGCCCTGCTCGACCTTGGTTCCGGCGTCCACGTACGGCACGATGCGTCGGGCCACGGCCCCCGCGATCTGCACCATCTCGATGTCGCCGAGCTCGGTGTCGAAGTGCCAGACGACCCGCTCGTTCTGGTCGCTGTCCTTGTTGAACGCGGGGACGAAGCCGCCCGCGACGTGCTCGACCGACGTCACCGTGCCCGGCAGGGGCGCGCGGTTGACGTGGACGTTGAGCGGGCTCATGAAGATCGCGACCCGGGTGCGGCCGTCCGGCCAGGCGTCGATGCTCTGCACCACGCCGTCGGCGGGGGAGATCACTCTGCCCGTGCCGATCTCACGCTCGGGGTCGCGGAAGAACCACAGCATGCCCGCGCTGAGCGCGCAGGCGGGTACCGCAGCCAGGGCCCACTTGCCGCTGCGCCGGGTGAGGGCGGTGGTCACGGCGGCCGTGGCGAGAGTGGGGACGAACCAGGGGGTGGCTCCGCGCGCGATGGTCACGCGGGGTCGCCGACCGGCCGTCGGGGCTGCGAGGGCATCGCGGTCCGTGACGGAGGTGTGAGGGGACGGGCTGATGGGCATCGAAGACCTTTGTCGCGGGGGATCATGGCCGCTGGACGGGGGCCACCGCGGGATCGGTAATAGAGGGACGGCTTGCTGTCCCGGTGGATGCTATCGGGAGCACACGGTGGGTGGGCAACCCGCCTGCTCGTTCATGTGTCCGGTGGCGGCGCGTGTGCGCGTCCACTCCTACGACCGTAGCTCGACCCGGTCCGGTTCCCAAGGGACCCGACAGGGCTGGTGACTCTTGTCTCAACGGGTACGCCGACGGAACCCGGCGGGGCGAAACGGCCGTAGCGGCCGCAAGCGGGTGTGCGGAAGCGGCCGCCGGGCGTGTCGTTGCAGCTGTACGCCCTGCGGCCGCTTCCGGAGGGCCGTGCCGGACCCAGGCGGACCAGGCCGGGCCCGTGACGGGGCACGGCGCTCCGCCGGCGCGGGCCCGCACGCCCGTCGACCGGCGGTTCGAGGGGGCCGCACGGCGACGTGGTCCGTCGGCGGGCGGCCCGGGGATCAGTCGGCGATCCGGTACTCCTCCAGGAGTCGGCGTCCGACGATCATCTTCTGGATCTCCGCAGTACCTTCACCGATGAGCAGCATCGGGGCCTCGCGGTAGAGGCGCTCGATCTCGTACTCCTTGGAGAAGCCGTAGCCGCCGTGGATGCGGAAGGCGTCCTCGACGACCTCCTTGCAGTACTCGGAGGCGAGGTACTTGGCCATGCCGGCCTCGAGGTCGTTGCGCTCGCCGCTGTCCTTCTTGCGGGCGGCCATGACCATCATCTGGTGGGCGGCCTCGACCTTGGTGGCCATCTCGGCGAGCTTGAACTGGATCGCCTGGTGCTCGGCGATCTTCTTGCCGAAGGTGGAGCGCTGCTGGGCGTAGGAGATACCGAGCTCGAAGGCGCGGCGGGCGACGCCGCAGCCGCGGGCGGCGACGTTGACGCGGCCGACCTCGACGCCGTCCATCATCTGGTAGAAGCCGCGGCCCGGGACGCCGCCGAGGATGCGGTCGGCCGGGATGCGGACGTCCTGGAGGACCAGCTCGGTGGTGTCGACGCCCTTGTAGCCCATCTTCTCGATCTTGCCGGGCACGGTCAGGCCGGGAACCGTGGGGTTCGGGCCGAAACCGGCCTCCTTCTCGATCAGGAAGGTGGTCATGTTCTTGTACGGCGTGTTGCCGCCCTCGTCGGTCTTGCAGAGGACCGCGACCAGGGTGGAGGTGCCGCCGTTGGTGAGCCACATCTTCTGACCGTTGAGGACGTAGAACTCCCCGTCCCTGACGCCCTTGGTGGAGATGGCCGAAACGTCGGAGCCGAGGCCCGGCTCGGACATCGAGAAGGCGCCGCGGATCTCGCCGGCGGCCATCCTCGGCAGGAAGTGGTCCTTCTGCTCCTGGGTGCCGTGGGCGTTGATCATGTGCGCCACGATGAAGTGGGTGTTGACGATGCCGGAGACCGACATCCAGCCGCGGGCGATCTCCTCGACCACCAGGGCGTAGGTGAGCAGCGACTCGCCGAGGCCGCCGTACTCCTCGGGGATGGTGAGGCCGAACAGGCCGAGCTGCTTCATGCCCTCGACGATGGCGGTCGGGTACTCGTCCTTGTGCTCCAGCTCGGTCGCGACCGGAATGATCTCCTTGTCGACGAAATCCCGCACGGTGGCGAGGATGTCCCGCTGGATCTCGGTGAGGCCGTCGGTCTGTGCGAGGCGTCCCATCGTGCGGCTCCGGAAAGGTCTGAGGGGCTACGGAAAGTCGGGGATTCCCCCCCGGGGGGGGATTGCGGGGGCCCTGCCGGCGTGGCTGCGGCAGCAGGGCCCCCGGTACCGGGTGGGGCGCGGCCGATGACGGCGGCCTGCCCGTCCGGGGTCTCTCGAGGGGGCTCTCCGTCCGTGGAGGGAGAGCCCCCTATAGAGGGGAGAGGCCGAGAAGGTGGGGAGGGAGGGGCTCAGGAGAGCGGGGTCGGACGACCGGGCTGCTCGCCGCCGCGCTCCTTGATGTACGTCTCGGTCGGCACCATCACCTTGCGGCGGAAGACGCAGACGACCGTGCCGTCCTGCTTGTACCCCTTGGTCTCGACGTACACGATGCCGCGGTCGTCCTTGGACTTGGACGGCCACTTGTCGAGCACGGTGGTCTCGCCGTAGAGGGTGTCGCCGTGGAAGGTCGGTGCGACGTGCCGCAGCGACTCGATCTCCAGGTTGGCGATCGCCTTGCCGGAGACGTCCGGGACGGACATGCCGAGCAGCAGCGAGTAGATGTAGTTGCCCACCACGACGTTCCTGCCGAAGTCCGTCGTCATCTCCGCATAGTTGGTGTCCATGTGGAGCGGGTGGTGGTTCATGGTGAGCAGGCAGAAGAGGTGGTCGTCGTACTCGGTGACCGTCTTGCCGGGCCAGTGCTTGTAGACCGCGCCGACCTCGAACTCCTCGTAGGTGCGTCCGAACTGCATGCCGTGGGCCCTCAGCTTTCCGGGATCTCGAACTTGGTGGTGCGCTGCATGCCCGCGGCCCGGCCCTTGCCGGCGACGACCAGCGCCATCTTGCGGCTGGCCTCGTCGATCATCTCGTCGCCGAGCATGGCGGAGCCCTTGGCGCCGCCCGCCTCGGAGGTGCAGTAGTCGTACGCGTCGAGGATCAGCTCGGCGTGGTCGTAGTCCTCCTGCGAGGGCGAGTAGATCTCGTTCGCGGCGGCGACCTGGTCCGGGTGGAGCACCCACTTGCCGTCGAAGCCGAGGGCGGCCGAGCGGCGGGCGACCTCGCGGTAGCCCTCCTGGTTGCGGATCTGGAGGTACGGGCCGTCGATCGCCTGGAGGTCGTTGGCGCGGGCGGCCATCAGGATGCGCATCAGGATGTAGTGGTAGGCGTCGGCGTTGTAGCCGGGCGGCTGCTCGCCGACGACCAGCGACTTCATGTTGATGGAGGCCATGAAGTCGGCGGGGCCGAAGATGATGGTCTCCAGCCGGGGCGAGGCCTCGGCGATGGCGTCGACGTTGATCAGGCCCTTGGCGTTCTCGATCTGCGCCTCGATGCCGATCCGGCCGACCTCGAAGCCCATGGTCTTCTCGATCTGGGTGAGCAGCAGGTCGAGCGCCCTGACCTGCTCGGCGTCCTGCACCTTGGGCAGCATGATGCAGTCGAGGTTGGGGCCGGCGCCCTCGACCACGGTGATCACGTCGCGGTAGGTCCAGTGCGTGGTCCAGTCGTTGACGCGCACGACGAGGGTCTTGCCGCCCCAGTCGCCGTTGTTGAGCGCGTCGACGATGTTGTGGCGCGCGCTCTCCTTGACCAGCGGGGCGCAGGCGTCCTCCAGGTCGAGGAAGACCTGGTCGGCCGGCAGGCCCTGGGCCTTCTCCAGGAAGCGCGGGTTGCTGCCCGGCACGGCGAGACAGGAGCGGCGCGGGCGCAGACGGTTCACAGCAGTCATAAGAATCGAGGGTTCCTTCCCAGTGGTCAGCTGGTCAGCTGTTCAGTTCGTGGCCGCGGTCGGTGCGGGCGTCCACGGCTGGAGCTTGTTGGCCAGCCGGATCTCGTCCACGATCCGGCCGATGATGGTGGTGATGCCGAAGTCCTTCGGGGTGAACACGGCGGCGACGCCGGCGGCCTTGAGGGCCTCGCCGTCCGCTGCCGGGATGATGCCACCCACGATCACCGGGACATCCTCCACCCCGGCGCGGCGCAGCCGCTTCAGGACGTCGGGCACCAGCTCGCTGTGCGCGCCGGAGAGGATGGACAGGCCCACGCAGTGCACGTCCTCCGCGACGGCGGCGGAGACGATCTGCTCCGGGGTCAGCCGGATGCCCTGGTAGACCACCTCGAAGCCGGCGTCGCGGGCCCGGACGGCGATCTGCTCGGCACCGTTGGAGTGCCCGTCCAGGCCGGGCTTGCCGACCAGCAGGCGCAGCTTGCCGGCGCCCAGCTCCGCGGCGGTGGCGGCGACCGCGGCACGGACCTGCTCCAGCTCGCCGCCGGGCTCGGCGGCCACGGCGACGGGCGCGCCGCCGACGCCGGTGGGCGCGCGGTACTCGCCGAAGACCTCGCGCAGGGCGAAGGACCACTCGCCGGTGGTGACGCCGGCCCGGGCGCAGGCGAGCGTGGCCGGCATCAGATTGGTCCCGGTGGCGGCGACGGCCTTGAGCTCGGCCAGCGACGCCTGGGCGGCGGCCTCGTCGCGCTCGGCGCGCCAGGCCTCCAGGGCGGCGAGCACGGACCGCTCGGAGGCCGGGTCGACCACCATGATCGCGGTGTCGAGGTCGGCGGTGAGCGGGCTCGGCTCGGTGGTGTCGAAGCAGTTCACCCCGATGATCTTGTCCTCGCCGGACTCGATCCGGGCCCGGCGGGCGGCGTGCGAGGCGACCAGGTTGGACTTCAGGTAGCCGGACTCGACGGCCGGGATCACCCCGCCCATCTCCAGCACCTTGGCGATCTCCGCCTCGGCGCCGGCCAGCAGCTCGTCGGTCTTGGCCTCGATCACCTCGGAGCCGTTGAAGATGTCGCCGTACTCCAGCAGGTCCGACTCGTACGCCAGCACCTGCTGGATGCGCAGCGACCACTGCTGGTCCCAGGGCCGGGGCAGGCCGAGCGCCTCGTTCCAGGCGGGCAGCTGGACGGCACGCGCGCGGGCGTCCTTGGAGAGGGTGACGGCCAGCATCTCCAGGACGATCCGCTGGACGTTGTTCTCCGGCTGGGCCTCGGTCAGGCCGAGCGAGTTGACCTGGACGCCGTAGCGGAAGCGGCGCTGCTTGGGGTCGGTGACGCCGTAGCGCTCCAGGGTGACCTTCTCCCACAGCCGGGCGAAGGCGCGCATCTTGCACATCTCCTCGACGAAGCGCACGCCGGCGTTCACGAAGAAGGAGATCCGGGCGACCACCTCGCCCATCCGCTCGGCCGGCACCTGGCCGGAGTCGCGCACGGCGTCGAGCACCGAGATGGCGGTGCACATCGCGTAGGCGATCTCCTGGACGGGCGTGGCCCCGGCCTCCTGCAGGTGGTAGCTGCAGATGTTGATCGGGTTCCACTTGGGGATGTTACCGACCGTGTAGGCGATCATGTCGGTGATCAGCCGCACCGACGGGCCGGGCGGGAAGACGTGCGTCCCGCGCGACAGGTACTCCTTGACGATGTCGTTCTGGGTGGTGCCGGTGAGCTTGGCGACGTCCGCGCCCTGCTCCTCGGCGACCACCTGGTAGAGCGCCAGCAGCCACATCGCGGTGGCGTTGATCGTCATGGAGGTGTTGGTCCGTTCGAGCGGGATGCCGTCGAACAGGGTGCGCATGTCGCCGACGTGGCCGACCGGGACGCCGACCCGGCCGACCTCGCCGCGGGCGAGGACGTGGTCGGAGTCGTAGCCGGTCTGGGTCGGCAGGTCGAAGGCGACGGACAGGCCGGTCTGGCCCTTCGCCAGGTTCCGCCGGTAGAGCGCGTTGGAGTCGCTCGCGGTGGAGTGGCCGGCATAGGTGCGCATCAGCCAGGGCCGGTCGCGCTTCTGGGGCTCAGTCATCGGCGGGTCTCACACGTTCCTGAAGCGGTTGATGGCCGGCAGGTGCTTCTCGCGCAGCTCGGGGTCGGTGATGCCCAGGCCCGCCTCGGGGGCCAGGCAGAGCACGCCGACCTTGCCCTGGTGCTTGTTGTGGTGCACGTCCAGGGCGGCCTGGCCGGTCTCCTCCAGGGAGTAGACCTTGGACAGGGTCGGGTGGATCTTGCCCTTGGCGATCAGGCGGTTGGCCTCGAAGGCCTCGCGGTAGTTGGCGAAGTGCGAGCCGACGATCCGCTTGAGCGACATCCACAGGTACCGGTTGTCGTACTGGTGCATGTAGCCGGAGGTGGAGGCGCAGGTGACGATGGTGCCGCCCTTGCGGGTGACGTACACCGAGGCGCCGAAGGTCTCCCGGCCCGGGTGCTCGAAGACGATGTCCACGTCCTCGCCGCCGGTGAACTCGCGGATCTTCGCGCCCAGCCGCTTCCACTCGCGCGGGTCCTGGGTGTGCTCGTCCTTCCAGAACCGGTAGCCCTCGGCGGAGCGGTCGATGATCGCCTCGGCGCCCATGGCGCGGCAGATCTCGGCCTTCTGGTCGTTGGAGACCACGCAGATCGGGGTGGCGCCGCCGGCCAGCGCGTACTGGGTGGCGTACGAGCCGAGGCCGCCGCTGGCGCCCCAGATCAGCACGTTGTCGCCCTGCTTCATGCCGGCGCCGTTGCGCGAGACCAGCTGGCGGTAGGCGGTGGAGTTGACCAGACCGGGGGAGGCGGCCTCCTCCCAGGTGAGGTGCTTGGGCTTGGGCAGCAGCTGGTTGGTCTTCACCAGGGCCAGCTGGGCCAGGCCGCCGAAGTTGGTCTCGAAGCCCCAGATGCGCTGCTCCGGGTCCATCATCGTGTCGTTGTGGCCGTCCGCGGACTCCAGTTCGACCGAGAGGCAGTGCGCGACGACCTCGTCGCCCGGCTTCCAGGCGTTGACCCCGGCGCCGGTGCGCAGCACCACGCCGGCGAGGTCGGAGCCGACCACGTGGTACGGCAGGTCGTGGCGCTTGGTGAGCGGCGACAGCCGGCCGTAGCGCTCCAGGAAGCCGAAGGTGGAGACCGGCTCGAAGATCGAGCTCCAGACGGTGTTGTAGTTCACCGCGCTCGCCATGACGGCGACCAGGGCCTCGCCGGGGCCCAGCTCGGGCAGGGCGACCTCGTCGAGGTGAAGGGACTTCCGGGGGTCCTTGTCGCGGCTGTCGAGGCCCGCGAACATCTGCTCCTCGTCCTTGTGGAGCGTCACCGCGCGGTAGGACTCGGGGAGCTTGATCGCCGCGAAGTCCGCCGACGTGGTGTCGGTGCTGATGATCGCGTCGAGGATTTCCTGCATGGCTGCCTCCGAAGGCGTACCTGTGTGAGGGCACAGGGCGTCTGGGGGAGCCGGGAGCGGACACCGGCTTCGCTGAGGTGGGTGGTGGGCGGGTCAGACTGGGCACCCGGGGTGGACCGGGCCGTTCTGGCTCTGCTCCCGGGGTGTGGGAACGCCGGACGACGGCGCGCCGAGGTGGGGAGCCGCGGCGCCGCGACTGGTGAGTAACAAGGTAATGGCACCCTGTGCCACTCGTAAAGACACCGGGTGTCACGAATTCCGGCGGCCTCCGGGGCGGCGTGACGCGCGTTGCGCGGGCATGCGAAGGGCCCGCGCCGACTTCTCGGCGCGGGCCCTCGATACCCGCTCTGACCTGCGTGAATACTGCGCTTATGGCTCCCGGGCGCCACTCAGTGCGGCCCGGATGCTGTCCACCACGACCTCCAGTGGAGCGTCCGTCCGGGCGACTGTGATGAGCACCTCACCTCCGGGACTGGCACTCAGTGCGCTCTCCGCCCCGGTGTCCCCCGGGGTCCCATTGGCACCCGGTGCCACCACCGATCCCCGACGCCTGGCACCCGGCGCGCTGGCGGCCCAGAAGGTCCGCCGGATCACCTCGAAGGAGTGGTCCAGCTGCGCCTCCACGTCGCCCCGGCCGCCGGCCCGCAGCCAGCGCCGCAGCACGTGGTTGTGCGCCGCGACCACCGCCGCCGCCGAGACCTCGGCCAGCATCGAGTCGTCCTCGCCGCCGCGCTGCCAGCCGGACGGGATGGACTCGCCGGTGTCGAAGCGCCCCAGCAGGTAGCGGGTGAACAGCCGCTCGTAGCGGGCCACCACGGCGATCTCCCGCTCGCGCAGCGCCGGGACCTGACGGATCAGCTGGTACCGCGCGACCGACACCCCCGGGGTGGAGGCGTACATCCGCAGCACCTCCTTGATGCCGCGACAGACCACGTCCAGCGGGTGCTCCTCCGGCTCCGCACTGGCCAGCAGGTCGGCCACCCGCACCAGGGTGTCGTCGTGGTCCGGGAAGATCGCCTCCTCCTTGGACCGGAAGTACCGGAAGAAGGTGCGCCGGGCCACCCCGGCGGCGGCCGCGATCTGGTCGACCGTGGTCTCCTCGTAGCCCTGCGAGGCGAACAGCTCCATCGCGGCCGTGGCCAGGTCCTGGCGCATCTGCTGGCGCTGCGCCGCCGCCCGGCGGCTGCCCGGCCCGCCGTCCGGCCCGGTGCCCCCGGTCGAGGGGGCGGTCCGGCCGTCGCCGCCGTGCGGCCCGGCGGGGTGCTGCGGGGAGCTTGACTGAACCCGATCCATGTCCGGAACGCTACACGGCCCGGACGGCGCGGCCACGGCCCTTCCCCGCCGCACCGGTGCGACCGGACCGGTCACGGCCGGGCGGGGCCAGCGGGAGGACACCGTCCCGGGGCTCCAACCAGGGCGCGCGGAGGCCGCGGAGGGCGCGGATCCCTGCGGCGGGGCGCCGTTGCCGGAAGCCGCGCCGCCGTAGGGCTGCGTCCCGTGCGGTGGCGCCCCGTACGGCGGGGATCCCTGCGGCGGGGATCCGTACGGCTGTGCCGCGTGCGGTCCGGCCGGCGGCGCCCCGTACGGCGTCTCGTACGGGCCGCCCCCGGCCTGCGGCGTGGTCATCGGCGCGCGTGGTCGCGGAAGCCGCGGCCGGTCTTGCGGCCCAGGCAGCCCGCCGCGACCAGGTGCTCCAGCAGCGGCGCGGCGGCCAGGCCGGGCTCGCGGAACTCCTGGTGCAGCACCTGCTCGATCGTCAGCGAGACGTCCAGGCCGACCACGTCCAGCAGTTCGAACGGGCCCATCGGGTAGCCGCAGCCGAGCTTCATCGCGGTGTCGATGTCGTCCACCGTCGCGTAGTGCTCCTGGAGCATCCGCACCGCGTCGTTCAGGTAGGGGAAGAGCAGCGCGTTGACGATGAAGCCGGCCCGGTCGCCGCACTCCACCGGGTGCTTGCGGACCCCGGCGGTCAGCTCCAGCACGGTGGCGGTGACGTCCGGCGCGGTCAGCACGGTGGAGACCACCTCGACCAGCTTCATCGCCGGGGCCGGGTTGAAGAAGTGCATGCCGATCACGTCCTGCGGCCGCGAGGTGGCGGTCGCGCAGCTGATCACCGGCAGCGAGGAGGTGGTGGTGGCGAGCACCGCGCCAGGCCTGACGATCTTGTCCAGGGTGGCGAACAGCTCCCGCTTGACCGCCAGGTCCTCGGCGACCGCCTCGACCACCAGGTCCACCTCGGCCAGCTCGGCGTACTGGCCGACCGGGGTGACCAGCGCCAGTGCGGCGTCCCGCGCCCCGGCGGACAGCCGGCCCTTGGCCACCGAGCGCTCCAGCGACTTCGCCAGCTGCGCCTTGGCCTTCTCGGCCTTCTCCTGGCTGCGGGCGGCCAGCAGCACCGGGTGCCCGGCCTTGGCGAACACCTCGGCGATGCCGGTGGCCATCGTCCCCGAGCCGCAGACGCCGACGGTGCGCACCGGCCGGCCCGGCACCTTCGGCCGGGCCGGCCCGGTGGCCGCGTCCACGGCCCGGGACGAGCCCGGCGCCTCGTAGGTGTAGAAGCCGCGGCCGGTCTTGCGGCCCAGCAGCCCGGCGGCGACCAGCTGGCCGAGGATCGGGGCGGGCGCGTGCAGGCGGTCCCGGGACTGCTCGTACATCGCCTCCAGCACGGTGCGGGCGGTGTCGATGCCGATCAGGTCGAGCAGCGCCAGCGGGCCCATCGGCAGGCCGCAGCCGAGCCGCATCGCGGCGTCGATGTCCTCCCGCGACGCGTACTTGGACTCGAACATCGCGGCGGCCTGGTTCAGGTAGGCGAACAGCAGGCCGTTCACCACGAAGCCGGCCCGGTCGCCGGCCGCCACCGGCTCCTTGCCGAGGTCGCGGGCGAAGGCGGCGGCGTCCTCGGCGGTCCGCGGGGAGGTCAGTACGGTGCGGACCACCTCGACCAGCTTCATGCCGTGCACCGGGTTGAAGAAGTGCAGGCCGAGCACCCGCTCCGGACGGGAGGTCGCGGCGGCGATCCGGGTCACCGACAGCGCGGTGGTGCCGGTGGCCAGCACGGTGGCCTCCGGGCAGATCCGGTCCAGCTCGGCGAAGACCTCCCGCTTCAGCTCCAGCTGCTCGGGCACCTCCTCGATCACCAGGTCCGCCCCGGCGGCGGCCGCCAGTTCGTGGCCGACGGAGATCCGGGCCAGCAGCCCGGTGCGCTCCTCGGCGGTCAGCCGCTCCCGGTCGACCGCGTGCGCGGTGGCCTCCTCGATCCGGGCCAGTGCCCGGGCGGCCGAGTCCTCGGTGGCCTCGATGCCGATCACCCGGCGGCCGCTCTTGGCGACCGCCACCGCGACGCCGGCACCCATCGTGCCGAGGCCGACGACGGCGACAGTGGGGAAGGGACGCTCCATCTGTCCTGACTCCTAGTCATGAAGGGCCCACGCGTGCTCCGGCGGGCGCGCCGCCGCGCCCGGACGCGCGCCGGGGGCGGCCGCCGCCGGAGGAGGGTCCACGCGCGGGGGCTGGGGAGATGACGGGGTGCGGCGCATCCGGGCAGGGGCCGGTCCGCTCCGGCCGAACTGCGGGTGTGCCGTGGTGCTCAGGCGCTCGAAGGTGAAGGAAGCGGCTCTGATACGAGGAGGAACCCGGCCCGCCGCGGTCCGCGGCACCTGCCGGTGAAAGCGCACCGCGCGGGCGCCGGAGAAGCGGCGACCGCGGCCTGCCGCCGGTGCGGCTCCCGAAGCCCGGCGGAGGTGCGTGTCCGGCCACTGTAGCGAAGCTACTGATGAGTAGGAAGGGGGCGTGGGCGGAAAACCGTTCGGGGCCGCGGGCGGGCGTTCGCTAGGGTGATCGACGCGGGGGCGGCTCCGCGGCGTGCTTCCTTCTCACTCATCTGCAAAATGAACCCGAGTGCGCCCACTCTCCGCCCCCGCTTCGTCGTATCCACCGGGGGAAGAGCAGTGAAGAAGCAGAACGCCGTGGCGCCCGAGGCCGCACTGGACGCCTACCTGCTGCACCGCCACGGGATGGTCCGGGTCGAGCCCGGAGCCGGGCCCGACGAGCCCCTGCCGTGGTCCGCCCAGGGGCTGGTCGCCCTGGAGGCCGACCTCGTCCGGCGCGGCCACGTGCTCACCGCCCCGCTGCGCGCCGCGCTCGGCCGGCTGCGCCCGCTCGACCTCGCCGCGGCCGGCACCCGGCTGCTGCGCGGCATCGACGCGATGCTCGGCGCCGACCGCGGCCACACCCCGCTGTTCCGCCGCTTCCCCGAGGGCGTGCCCTCCCACGCCCACGCCGACTACTCCGCGCTCGTCCGCGGCCACCTCCTCTGCCAGGCGAGCCAGATCTGCCCGGTCTGCGAGCGCGACAGCCTGGAGGCCGGGATCGGCGCCCTCGCCCCCTGCGCCCACCTGCTGTGCGGCGACTGCTACCTGGAACTGGTCGAGAACGGCGGCGACCCCCACTGCCCGCTCTGCCGCACCCCGCTGGAGCGCAGGCGCCGCCTGTCCAACGACACCAGGGCCGCCCGCAACGCCGCCCGCGAACTGCGGGCCGGCCGGCAGCTCACGCCACTGCGCCAGGCCGGCCCCGAGGACGTGGGCCTCCTCGCCGCCACCGGGCTGGCCGCGCTGCTCGCCCGGCAGACCCCGCTGAGCCCGCAGGACCGCGAGGACCTCGCCCTGCTGCTCCACCACGCCCCGGACGACCCGGCCGGCTGGCTGCCCGCCGAGATCCCCGTCCGGGAGACCCGCGCCACCGTGCTGGCCGCCCTGCTGCACCGCGACCGGGAGGCCGCCCGGCCGCTGCTGGCCGCCCACCTCACCACCGCCACCGACGTCCTGCGGCTGATCTGGGCGTGGTCCGGCGCCGAGCCCGACCTGCTGCCCGAGACCGCCCGCACCCTGCGGCTGCGCAACCTGCCCCGCCCGCTGCGCCGCGACCTGCTCGCCGTCCTGGACGCGTTCCCGGTCGGCACCCTCGCCGAGGACCTGCGCCGCCACCGCGAGCCCTGGCTGCGGGCCGGCGAACTGCTGCACCCGTACGAGCACCGCGCCCGCTTCCCGTACGCGGCGGCCGCGTTCGCGGTGGTCCGGCAGAGCGATCTCGACCTCCACGGCCTCGGCGCGCTGCTGCGCGAGGCGCCCGCCCCGCTGCGGGTGAGCGAGACGCCCGGCGGCCACACCCGGCTGACCGTGGAGACCTTCGCCGCCCGGGTCGAGCGCGCCCTCGGGCAGGGCGACCTGCCCGCCGCCGTCCGGCTGCTGGCCGGCCGTCCGGGCGAACTGGTGCGCCGACTGCACCACCTGCTGCGGGTCCACGCCGCCTGGCTGCCCGGCGAACCGCTGCCCGCCGAACTCGCCGAGGCGCTGCCCGGCGCCCTGCGCGCCGTCGCCCCCGGCCCGCTGCTCGGCGCGTACGGACGGCTGCGCGCGCCGCGCGAGTACGGCGAGCGGCGGCTGTACTTCCCGCGCGGCCGGGTCGCCTCGGCGCACGCCCGGGCCGACCGGGGCACGCCCGTCCCGGCCGCTCTCAGCGCGCCCGTCTGCGCCCTGATCGAGGCCGAACTGCTGCGCCGGGCCGGGCGGTCGGCCCACGGGCCGGAGCGCTACCAGGTGGCCGTACTGGACGCCGCGCTGGCCGACCTGGTCGTCCCCTTCGCCGAGCGTGCCAGCGCCAAGACCCTGGTCGCCGTGCCGCGCGGCAGCGTGCAGCGGATCCCGGACGGGCAGCGGCTGCGGCTGTTCCTGCACTGGACGCAGCGCCCGCACCAGCGGGTGGACCTCGATCTGTCGGTCGCCTTCTACGACGAGGAGTGGCAGTTCGTCGGCCTGTGCGACTACACCCGGCTGGTCACCGGGCCGCGGGCCGCCGTCCACTCCGGGGACTACACCAGCGCCCCGCCGCCGCACGGCGCCACCGAGTTCGTCGACCTCGACCTGCCGGCGCTGGGCGAGGCCGGCGCCCGGTACGCCGTGGTGGTGGTGTTCAGCTACAACGACATCCCGTTCGAGGACCTCACCGACGCCTTCGCCGGATTCATGGCCCTGACCCCGTCCGAGGCGGCCCGGCAGCGCAAGAGCGGCTTCCACCCCAAGGGCGTCCGCCAGCGCCTCGACCTCGCCGGGGACGCCAGGATCTGCGTGCCGATGATCGTCGACCTGCGGCGCCGCGACTACACCTGGACCGACCTCAACGCGGGCGCCGGCAGCGGGTTCCACAACCTCGACCGGCACCACGCCAGGATCGGCTCGCTGGCCGCCGACGTCCTGACGCACTTCGCCCCCGGCTCCCGGGCCACCCTCTGGGACCTCGCCTGCGCCACCGCCGCGGCGGGCAGCGACGAGGTGCTGGTCCGCGACCGGACCGGCCGCGGGCTCGACGTCTACCGGCGGGGCGCGGACGAGCCGGTGAGCGCCTTCGCCGAACGGCTGCGCGCCCGCCACGAGAGCGACCGGCGCACCGAGCTGCCGCCGGACGACACCGCCCGGCTGATCGCCGAACGCCTCGACGGCGCCCGGGCGTTCGCCGCCCTGGTGCACGCCGACGTGCCCGCGCCGGCGGAGGCGCGCGGGACGCTCTACCGGCTCTACCCGGGCCCGACCGACGCCGCCCCGGACACCCTGGAGCGGATCACCGCGGGGGAGTGGACGGCCAGGTTCGCCCCGAACGGGTGAACGGGTGAACACGGCCGCCAAGAGGACCACCCGATAGGGGAGTTATCCGACCCCGACCGGCGGGGCAGCATGGGGACATGACCACCGGAACCGCCACCGCCGGCCCCACCGCGCCCGGTCCCGACGAGCCGCCCGTCACCGCCGAACGGCTCGCCGCCGCCGCCGCGGCGGCCGTCGCGCTGCCATCGCGCGCCGACCGGGCCGAGCGCGCCGAGAAGGCCGTCGACCGGCTGCGCACCGAGGCCGTCGAGGCGGTGGCCGTCACCTGGGTGGACAACGCCGGCATCACCCGGGTCAAGGCCGTGCCGCTCGGCGGTCTGCTGCACGCCGCGCAGTGGGGCGTCGGCACCGCGCCGTGCTTCGACGTGTTCCTCGCCGACGACGCGATCACCACCAGCGCGATCATCGGCGGTCCCACCGGGGACCTCAGGCTCTACCCGGACCTCGACCGGGTCGTTCCGCTGGCCGCCCAGCCCGGCTGGGCCTGGGCCCCGGGGGACAGGTACACCCAGGCCGGCGCCCCGCACCCCGGCTGCCAGCGGCTGTTCGCCCGCCGGGCGGAGGCCACGGCGGCCGCGCGCGGCCTGGGCCTCAAGGCCGGCATCGAGGTCGAGTGGACGGTCGCCCTGGCCGGCGCCCCGAAGGAGGACCCGCAGTACCCGACGCACGGCCCGGCGTACGGGATGCACCGGGTCACCGACCTCTCCGACTACCTGCGCGACGTCCTGCGAGCCCTCGGCCGGCAGGGGCTGACCGTCCTGCAGATCCACCCCGAGTACTCCCCGGGCCAGTTCGAGGTCTCGGTCGCCCCCGAGGGCCCGGTCGCCGCCGCCGACACCTCCGTCCTGGTCCGGCACACCGTCCGGGCCGTCTCCGCCCGGCACGGCCTGCGGGTCTCCTTCGCCCCGGTGGTCGAGACCGGCGGCGTCGGCAACGGCGGGCACCTGCACCTCAGCCTCTGGCGCGACGGGCGCAACCTCGGCCACGGCGGCCCCGGTCCGCACGGCCTGACGGCCGAGGCCGAGGGCTTCCTCGCCGGGGTGCTGGACGCGCTGCCCGAACTGCTGGTGCTGGGCTGCTCCAGCCCGGCCGGGTACCTGCGGCTGGTGCCCTCGCACTGGGCCGGCGCCTACCAGTGCTGGGGTCTGGAGAACCGCGAGGCCGCGTTGCGCCTGGTGACCGGCTCCACCGGGGAGCGGGCCGCCGCGGCCAACGCCGAGGTCAAGTGCTTCGACGCCAGCGCCAACCCGTACCTGGCGGTCGGCGGGGTGATCGCCGCCGGTCTCGCCGGGCTGGACCAGCGCCGCGCGCTGCCACCGGAGTTCACCGGGGATCCGGCGGCCGCCGAGCCCGGCACGGTGCCCCGGCTGCCGGCGGGCCCGGCCGAGGCGATCGCCGCGTACGAGCGCTCCGCGGTGCTGCGCGAGGCGCTCGGCGAGCCGCTCTACCAGGCGGTGCTGGCGGTGCGACGGGCGGAGCAGGAGCAGTACGCGGCCGTCACTCCCGAGGAGTTGGTCATGGCCACCCGCTGGCGGTACTGAAGGGTGGCCCGGCCGGGGGCGCCCGCGCTGGTCGACCATCACTGCCACAGCGTGGTGGCGGCCGAGCTCACCGACGAGGCCCTGGCCGGGCTGCTCACCGAGTCCGACCGGCCGCCCGCTCCCGGCTGTTCGCCCTTCGACAGCGCGCTGGGCCTCGCGGTGCGGCGCTGGTGCCCGCCCGTGCTCGGCCTGCCGGTGCACGCCCCGGCCGCCGACTACCTGGCCCGGCGGCGGGAGTTGGGCGCGGCCGAGGCCACCGGGCGACTGCTGGCGGCGGCCGGCCTGGACACCTGCCTGGTGGACACCGGGCTGGCCACCGCCGCCGGCCACGAGCTGCTGCCGCTGGCCGAACTCGCCGCGGCCACCGGGGCGTCGGTGCGCGAGGTGGTCCGGCTGGAGTCGGTCGCCGAGACGGTGACGGCCGGCGCCGGGGACTGGCCGCGGGCCGTCGCACAGGCGCTCGCGTCGGCCGCGGCCGGGGCCGTCGCGGTCAAGTCGGTGCTCGCCTACCGGCACGGTCTGGCCGCGCCCGCCGAACGCCCCGCCGCCGCGGCCGTGGTGGCCGCGGCCGGCGCCCACCTGCGCGGCGGGCGGGGCCGGCTGACCGACCCGGTGCTGCTGCACCACCTGCTCTGGACGGCGGTGGACGTCTGCGCCGAGCTCGGCCTGCCGCTCCAACTCCACACCGGCTTCGGCGATCCGGACCTCACCCTGCACCGGGCCGACCCGTCGCTGCTGACGGACTTCGTGCGGGCCGCCGAGCCCAGCGGCGTCCCGCTGGTGCTGCTGCACGGGTACCCGTACCACCGGCAGGCCGCCTGGCTGGCCCAGGCCTTCCCGACGGTGTACACCGACCTCGGGCTCACCGCCTCCTACACCGGGCCGCGGGTGGCCGCGGTGCTGGGCGAGATGCTGGAGCTGGCCCCGTTCGGCAAATTGCTGTTCTCCACCGACGCCTACGGGCTGCCCGAACTTTATTTGGTGGGCACCTGTCAGTTCCGGTACGGACTGGGTGCGGTGCTCGCGGACTGGCGTGCCGACGGCGCCTGCTCCGCGGCCGATGCCGGGCGGGTGGCGCGGCTGCTCGCGGCCGACAACGCGCGTCGGCTGTACGCGTTGTAGGGGTGCGATCCGTCCTGGTGGTGGATGCCGTGACGGGTGTGGCGGCACGTCGGCGAACCATCACTTTTTAACACTCTTGACCTCTGTTTCCTTGTTGACCGCCGGGCGGCGGTAACCCCTGTTCCTGGTCAAGATGTGACGATTAGATGACTACCCCTTGCGCTTATAACCAAATATTCATTAGCGTCCCGGTCATTCCCAAGCGCACCTGCCCACCGCAGCTGCCGCCTGACGCCTCGGGAGGCCAACCCTCATGCGTGTTCCTCGGATCAGCCGTACCCGGTACGCGGCCGTGGGCGTCGTGCTCGCCACCGCCGGTGCCCTCGCGCTGCCGGCCGGCACCGCCGTCGCGGCTCCCGCGGCCGACTCGACGACCGGTCCGCTGATGAGCTACGTCGTCAACACCAAGGCCAACCACGGCCAGGTGCAGAAGGTCGAGAAGGCCATCACCGGCCTCGGCGGCACCGTCGTCCAGTCCTACGAGCAGGTCGGCGTCGTCGTCGCCCGCTCGAACGACACCAAGTTCGCCGAGAAGCTGCGCCTGGCCAAGGGCGTCGACTCGGTCGGCGCCAGCCGCACCAAGGGCATCCAGGCCTCCGACCAGGGCAAGGCCGAGGTCGCCACCGAGTCGGCCGCCGTGGCGGCCGCCCCGGGTGAGGACCCCGACGAGGCCTACCAGTGGGACATGCGTCAGATCGGTGCCGACAAGGCCCACAAGATCTCGCTCGGCAGCCGCAACGTCACCGTCGGCGTGCTGGACTCCGGCATCGACGCCACCCACGAGGACCTGGCCGCCAACGTGGACGCCTCGCAGTCGGTCTCCTGCATCGACGGCAAGACGAACACCGACTGGAAGGCCTGGCAGCCGACCACCAGCGACCACGGCACCCACGTGGCCGGCACCATCGGCGCCGCCAAGAACGGCAAGGGCATCGTCGGCGTCGCGCCGAACGTGAAGCTGGCCGCCGTCAAGGTCGTCGACGACGGCGGGTTCATCTACCCGGAGAACGCGGTCTGCGGCTTCGTCTGGGCCGGCGAGCACGGCTTCAAGGTCACGAACAACAGCTACTTCGTCGACCCGTGGATGTTCAACTGCAAGACGGACAAGGACCAGGCGGCCATCTCGGACGCCGTCCGCAAGGCCGTCGCCTTCTCGCAGCGCAAGGGCGTGCTCAACATCGCCGCCGCCGGCAACGAGAACATCGACCTGGCGCACAAGACCGTCGACGTGGCCAGCCCGGACGACACCACCCCCGGCACCCGCCCGGTCACCAACGACTGCCTGTCGCTGCCGACCGAGCTGCCCGGCGTCGTGGCCGTCTCCGCGGTCGGCTCCGACGGCGTCAAGGCGTACTACTCCAGCTACGGCAAGGGCGTTGTGTCCGTCACCGCGCCGGGTGGCGACCGCCGCTTCCAGTTCCCGAACACCCCGGACAAGGACGGCCGCATCCGGTCGACCATCCCCGGTGGCAAGTACGGCTACATGCAGGGCACCTCGATGGCCACCCCGCACGTCGCCGGCGTGGCCGCGCTGCTCGCCAGCACCTTCCCGTGGGCCAGCCCGGACGAGCTGACCGAGCTGCTGACCACCCACGCCGAGTCCGTCCCGTGCCCGAAGGGCGAGTTCAACCCGGGCGGTGCCGGCACCTGGAAGGCCACCTGCGAGGGCGGCGCGGACGACAACGGCTTCTACGGCGCGGGCCTGGTCAACGCCGAGAAGGCGGTCCAGTGGTGGCGCTGACGCGCTGACCGCGGACAGCACTGAACAGTAGAGCCGGGGAGCGGGACCACTGGGTCCCGCTCCCCGGCCGCGTTCGCGCACCGGCCGGTCGCGGGTGATCGCCCTTCGGTCGCTGTTCGGTCGCATTCGAGCACCAGGGCACCGCGGCACCGCGGCGCCGGAGTGCCGGAGCACCGGCCGCGGTCGCCCCGCGCCCGACCCGACGAAGAACTACCGCTCCTCGTCGAAGTGGTGCTCCCAGACCGTCTCCACCGACGGCTTGCCGTGCAGGTCCGGCACCTCCTGGAGCCAGGCCGGCCGCCCCGCCCTGGTCCGGGCCGCCCGCCGCCGCTCCGCCTCGCGCAGCTGCTCGGGCGTGGCGAAGCCCTCCGGCAGCCACTCCTCGGAGAGCACCACCCGGGCGGCCAGGTGCGTGACGTAGGCGTGCCGGACGGCGTCCACCGAGTCGAAGCCGGGCTCGCCGGCCAGCCACTCGTCCGGGACCAGCGCCACGACCTCCTCCAGCAGCGGCACGGTGACCAGCGGCCCGAGCTCCTCGTCGGCCAGCCGGACGTCCGGGGCCGAGCCGCCGAGCGCGTGGGCGCTGAGGTCGTACCGCTTGCCGACCGCCGCCCCGGCCCCCGCCCAGCGGTGGTGGAAGATCAGCGCGGCGCCGTTGTCGATCAGCCAGAGCCGCCCGTGCCAGACCACCAGGTTGGGGTTGTGCACGGTGCGGTCGACGTTGCCGGTCAGGGCGTCCAGCCAGACCACCCGGCCGGCCTCGGCGGAGTCCACCGCGATCATCCCCGGCGTGAAGTCCCGCGCGCCGGGCAGCAGGTCCATCCCGAGGTTGAGGCCGGCGCTGGCCTTGAGCATGTCCTGGATCTCGGTGTCCGGCTCCTGGGCGGCGACGGCCGGGTCGAAGTCCACCAGCCGCAGCTCCGGCACCCGCAGGCCCAGCCGCCGGGCCAGCTCGCCCACGATCACTTCGGCGATCAGCGCCTTGCGGCCCTGCGCGGCCCCGGTGAACTTGACCACGTACGTTCCCAGGTCGTCGGTCTCCACCACGCCGGGGACGGAGCCGCCGGCCCGCAGCGGATCGACGTAGCGCACGGCAGTCACCAGATCGAGCACACCGGCCACCCTATCCCGCCGCGTCGCGGGCGTGAGCCTGTGATTGGCTTGCCGGACAGAGCGGTTCCCACCGGATGAGGAGAGCAAGGTCATGGGACAGGTGCAGGCCACCACGGAGCGGGTCTACGACGCGGCCCCCGAGCGGGTGTACGAGGCGCTGGCCGACTACCAGGTGACCCGCCCGAAGCTGCTGCCCGCGCAGTACAGCGAGTACGAGGTGCGGGTCGGCGGCACCGGTGCCGGCACCCAGGTGCACTGGCGGCTCCAGGCCACCGAGAAGCGGGTGCGCGACTGCCTCTTCACCGTCTCCGCGCCCGAGCCCGACCAGCTGGTGGAGAAGGACGCCAACTCCAGCATGGTGATCACCTGGACGGTCTCGGCCGTCGGCGAGGGCCGCTCCAAGGTCACCGTGATCGCCACCTGGCAGGGCGCGACCGGCATCGGCGGCTTCTTCGAGCGCACCTTCGCCCCGAAGGGCCTCAACCGGATCCACGACCAGGTGCTGGCCAACCTGGCCGCCGAGGTCCGCTGAGCCTGAGCCCGCTCAGGGACCACCGGGACCTCCCGAGAACCGCTGCGGCCGCCGAGGGCCGCCGCGGCCGTCCGGCCCCCGCCGGAATCGCCAACCGCGCGATTCGCGCGCGTGGATCCATCGAAGCGCTCGAATCGCCTGCCGATTCGAGCGCTTCGGTCTCCCGTACGAGCAGAAAGCCGTACGGGTGGCCGAACCGCCACCTGCGGGTGACGAGAGCCGCCCGGAACCGGCGAGCCACCCTAGGCTCGCCGCCGTGCATATGACGATCCTTCACATTTCACAGCCGGTGGACGGCGGGGTCGCCCGCGTCGTCGCCGATCTGGTCAGGGGCCAGCGGGAGGCCGGCCACCGGGTCATGGTCGCCTGCCCGCGCGGTGGGCGGCTGGCCGGGGAGGCCGCCGCGGTGGGCGCGCTGGTCCAGGACTGGCCCGCGCGGCGCTCGCCCGGCCCGGGCACCCCCGCCGAGGCCTGGCGGCTGCGCCGGATCGTCCGGGCGGCGGCGCCCGACGTGGTCCACCTGCACAGCGCCAAGGCCGGGCTGGCGGGCCGGCTCGCGGTGCGCGGCGCGGTGCCGACCGTCTTCCAGCCGCACGCCTGGTCGTTCGCCGCCGTCGACGGTGCGCTGGGCGCCGCCACCCTGCGCTGGGAGCGGTTCGCGACCCGCTGGGCGCACCGGGTGCTGTGCGTCAGTGTCCAGGAGCGGGCCGACGGCGTGGCGGCGGGGGTGCACGCCGACTGGGCGGTGGTGCCCAACGGCGTGGACGTGCGCCACTACGCGCCCGCCGACCGCCGCGCCGCCCGGATCGCGCTCGGTCTGGACCTGGACGCCCCGCTCGCGGTGTGCGTCGGGCGGCTGTGCCGGCAGAAGGGCCAGGACGTGCTGCTGGCCGCCTGGCCGGAGGTGCTGCGCCGGGTGCCGCGGGCCCGGCTGGCGCTGGTCGGCGGCGGGCCGGAGGAGCAGCGGGTGGCGGAGCTGGTCCGGCAGACCGCCGAGCCCGCCCGGATCCGGCTGGTCGGGGACGTGCCGGATCCGCGCCCGTGGCTGGCGGCGGCCGATCTGGTGGTGCTGCCCTCGCGCTGGGAGGGGATGGCGCTGGCCCCGCTGGAGGCGATGGCGGCCGCCCGTCCGGTGCTGCTGACCGATGTGCCCGGTGCCCGGGAGTGCCTGCCGCCGTCCGAGCTCGCGCGGGCGGTGGTCCCGCCCGAGGACGCGCGGGCCCTCGCCGCCCGAATGGGGGACGCGCTGTCCGATTCGATCGAATGCGAGCGCCGCGGTGCCCGGTTGCGCGACCACGTGATCGGTCGGCACGACGTGCGCACCGTGGTCGAACAGGTGGACGTTCTCTACCGTCACCTGCTGGGTGCGGGCCCGGCGTCGGGGCGCCGCCGGGCCCGTGTCCCAGAGCGGATCTGATCGTTTCACATGCCGTGAACGCCCGCCGTTTCCGGTGTTGTCGTATTCGCACCCTCAACTGGATGCGGAGGCGAGGCATTAAATCCGAAATACCTATTAATGGGCGGCTGGAATGAATCGGCAAGTCAACTTCCGCTCCGTACGGCCCGGTTCTGTATTGTCGGATTTTGCCTGCTTCGTTCTGATTTCATGCCGGGAATTCACGGCTGAGCTCCGTGCGACCGACTCCTTCGTGACCGGTTCCTTCGCAATCGGCCCCGCCACCGGACATCCGGAAGCCGCCAGCGGCAGCAGGCGCTGTCAGGACCGCGCCCACCGGGCCGGGACGGCAGCCCCGCGCCAGCCGGTGCCGGGGCACCGTCACCCCGGGCACACAGCAGGGGAGATCGTGCGCTGATGACCATTGACCACGACAGTGTGCCGCGCTCGGGAGGGCCCCTCTCCGGTCCCCGCCGGCCCGGTACCGGGCTGCTCGACCGGCCGGCGGGAGCGGCGCGCCCTGGGGTGGTCACGTCGCCGCGCCGGCCCCGCGGGGCGGTCCGCTCCCGGCTGGCCCTGTCGCTCGCCCTGGTCCAGGCCGACATCATCGCGCTGTGCTCCGCCGGCGGCATCGCCAACCACGCCGTCGACCCCGCCGCCCCGCTCGACCCCCTGCTCGGCGTCCCCGCCGTCCTGCCCCTGCTGCTCCTGCTCAACCTGGCCGGCGGCCTCTACCGCTCCCGGCTCACCCTCTCCGTCCTGGACGAACTGCCCGCCCTCACCGCCCGGGCCGTGGTCGCCACCGCCTTCGCCGTCACCCTGTCCGGCTGCCTCGACGGCCGCTGGCCCGACTGCGGCCCGGCCAGCCCCGCCCGGCTCACCGTCCTGCTCGGCGCCCAGCTGCTGATCGCCGCCGTCGGCCGCGCCGTCCTCTACCACCTGGTCCGGCGGATCCGCCGCAGCCGCCCCAGCCCCGTCCTGGTGCTCGGCGCCGGCCGGCTCGGCCGCCGGGTCGCCACCGCCCTGCGCGAGCACGGCGAGTACGGGATGCGCCCGGTCGGCTTCCTCGACGCCGACCCGCCGCTGCTGCCCGGCGGCACCGACCTGCCCGTCCTCGGCGGCCGCGAGGCACTGGAACGCGAAGTGCGCCGGCACGGTGTCCAGCAGGTGGTCGCCACCGCCGGCGCCGCCGACGAGGCCGAGACCGCCGCGACCCTGCGCGACGCCGCCCGGCTCGGCTGCCAGGTCTGGCTGGTGCCCGCGCTGCGCGAGTACGGCTCGCTGCCCGCCACCCCGGTCACCGGCGGCGACCACCTGTGGGGCTTCCCCTGTCTGCGGGTCGGCCGCCCCGCGCGGCGCCGCCCCGGCTGGGCCGTCAAGCGCGCCCTGGACGTCACCGCCGCCACCGTCGGCCTGCTGCTGCTCGCCCCCGTCCTGGTGCTCTGCGCGCTCGCCGTCCGCTTCGACACCGGCCCCGGCGTGCTCTTCCGCCAGCAGCGCACCGGCCTGGACGGCAGGGTCTTCACCGTCCTCAAGTTCCGCACCCTGCGCCCGAGCAACGAGCACGAGTCGGCCACCCGCTGGAACATCTCCCAGGACCACCGGATGGGCACCGTCGGCCGGCTGCTGCGCAAGAGCTCGCTGGACGAGCTGCCCCAGCTGTGGAACGTCCTGCGCGGCGACATGAGCCTGGTCGGCCCGCGTCCCGAACGGCCGTACTTCGTCATGAGGTTCGGCCAGGCCTACCCCGAGTACGCCGACCGCCACCGGGTCCCGGTCGGCCTCACCGGCCTGGCCCAGGTCAACGGTCTGCGCGGGGACACCTCCATCGAGGACCGGGCCCGCTTCGACAACCGCTACATCGAGAGCTGGAGCCTCTGGCAGGACGTCAAGATCCTGTGCCGCACGGCGGCCCTGATGCTCCACCCGGACGGGAGCTGACCCCGCGTGGCCCTGACCCTCCCCGCCCTCCACCGCCCGGTCTTACGCGGGGCCCTGCCCGCGCTCGCGCAGCGCACCAGCCCGCTGGCCGCCGCCACCGTCCTGCTGGTCTGCGTGCCCACCGGCCAGAAGGACGTCGCCGCCGCCGTCCACATCACCGCCGCCGACCTCGCCTCGCTGGCCCTGGTCGCCCTCACCGCGTTCGACCTGCTGCGCGGACGCCTGCCCGCGATCAGCCGCACCGCCTGCGCCCTGTTCGGCGCGGTCGTGGTCGCCGCCGCCGTCGCCACCGTCGGCTCGATCGACCCCGCCGCGAGCGCCACCGGCTTCGTCCGCCTCACCCAGGTGTTCGTCCTGGTCCCCGCCGCCGTCCTCTGCTCCCTGCGCGACCGCACCGACCAGCGCCTGGTCCTCGGCTCCTTCGTGCTCGCCGCACTGATCCAGGGCGTGGTCGGCGCCAAGCAGTACCTCACCCACACCGGCGCCTCCTACACCGGCCAGCCGATCCGGGCCGTCGGCACCTTCGGCGCCCTCGACATCATGGCGATGTCCAGCGTGGTCAGCTACGGGCTGCTCGCCGCCCTCGCGCTCGGCCTCGCCGAGCGCGGCCCCGACGGCAACGCCCGGCTGCGCCGCGCCATGTTCGCCGCCGCCGTCTTCCTCGCCTTCCCGCTGGCCGTCTCCTTCAGCCGCGGCAGCTGGATCGCCACCGGCCTCGCCGCCACCGTGCTGCTGCTGCGCGTCGACGCCCGGCTGCTGGTGCGCGGCGCGGTCCTCGGCCTGGCCGCCGTGGTCGTCCTGGTCGGCGGCCTCGGCCTCGGCGGCTCCGGCGTCACCAAGCGGCTCAGCTCGATCGGCTCCGTCTCCGCCGCCCCCGACCAGTCCGTCTCCGACCGGTACGACCTGTGGTCCACCGCCGGACGGATCTGGCAGGACCACCCCGTGCACGGCGCCGGACCCAAGGCCTTCCAGCAACTGCGCGACAGCCACGCCCCGCTGCGGCTGTCCTCCGGCAGCGACGCCGCCGACGCCACCATCGGCTTCCAGCGCGAACCGCTGCTCTCCCCGCACAACATGTACCTCCTGGTGCTGAGCGAGCAGGGCCTGATCGGCATCACCGCCTACGCCGCGCTCTTCCTCGCCCTGCTGACCGGCTGCCTGCGCCACCGCCACGGCCCCGGGCTCGCCGCACTCGCCCTGCTCACCTGGGTGCTGGTCGACTTCCTGTACGCGGACATCGGCGGCGCCACCACCGTACTGACCTCCGTCGTCCTCGGCCTCGCCGCCCGCGCGGCCGCCCACCGACCCGAGCGTCCCGCCACCGGCCCGGTGGCCACCGGAGCGGCCCGGTGACCACCGACCCGCCCGCCGTCGTCGTCCCCTCCCTCCCGGCCCCCCGCGGCGCCACCGGCGAGGACCCGCCCGCCGAGCCCCACCCGGCCCCCCGGCGCGGCTTCCTCGCCAAGGCCTTCGGCATCACCGCCGTCCTCAGCGCCGCCGGCTCCGGCCTCGGCCTGCTGCGCGACCTCCTGCTGGCCCGCTACTTCGGCGCCAACCAGGGCACCGACGCCTTCCTGGTCGCCTGGACCGTCCCCGAGACCGCCGCACCGCTGCTGATCGAGGACGCCATGTCCTTCCTCATGGTGCCCGCCTTCGCCCTTGCCCTGGTGCTGCGCGAGGAGGACCCGGACGCCCCCGACCCGGTCCGCCAGCTGGTCCGCGCCACCCTGCCCTGGCTGCTGATCGCGCTCGGCGGCCTCGCCCTGGCCGTCGTCCTGGGCGCCCCGGAACTGGTCGACCTGCTCGCCCCCGGCCTCACCGACCCCGCCCTGGCCGTCACCTGCACCCGGATCACCGCGATCACCGTGCTGCCCTTCGGCGTGGCCGGCTACCTGGCCGCCGCGCTGCGCGCCCACCACCGCTTCCCCGCCCCGGCCGGCATCTACGTCGCCTACAACCTCGGCATCCTCGCCGTCCTGCTCTGCCTCCACGCCTACCTCGGGGTGCGCTCCGCCGCCCTCGGCGTCGCGGCCGGCAGCCTGCTGATGGCCGGTCTGCTGGTCGGCCCCTTCCTGCGCCGGCTGCGCCAGGGCCCGCCCGACACCGGCCGCGGCCGCCGCTCGCGCCGGGCCCTGGTGCTGATGCCGCTGGCCCTGCTGCCGGTGGCCGCCTTCACCCTCACCCGCCAGTCGCAGGTCTTCGTCGAGCGCTACCTCGGCTCGGCGCTGCCGCCCGGCACCATCTCGCACCTCAACTACGCGGCCAAGGTCTCCCAGCTCGCCATGACGGCGGGTCTCCTGATCTGCACCGTCACCTTCCCGCTGGTCGCCCGGGCGCTCGCCGCCGGGGACCTCACCGCCGCCCGCGACCGGGTGGAGAAGGACCTCGGCCAGGCGACGGCCGTCGTCCTGCTCGGCACCGCCTTCCTGATGGCGTGCGCCCCCTCGGTGGTCTCGCTGCTGTTCGAACGCGGCGCCTTCGGCCCGCACGACACCGCCGCCACCGCCGACGTCATCCGGGTGTACAGCTTCGGCCTGCCCGCCCAGGCACTGACCGGCGTGATGATCCGCCCCTACTTCTCGCTGCGCCCGGTGGTCCGCCGGGCCGACGACCCGGGCAGCGAGGACGGCCGCCGCCGGCTGCTGGACTGGTACCCGGCCGCCGCGATGGTGCTCGGCCTCGGCGTCACCGTCGCCACCGGCCTGCTCGCCACGCCCCGCTACGGCGCCCTGGGGCTGGCCGCCGGCAACGCGGCCGGCATCACCGCCGCCGCCGCCCTGCTGCTGCACGGCCTGGTGCTGCGGGGCATCCCGCTGCGGCTGCGCCGGGTGCTCGGCGGCCACGGCCGGCTGGTGGCCGCCGCCGCCGGGGCCGCCGTGCTCGGCGCCGCCGTCGCCGGACCGACCGCCGACCCCCTGCTCTCGACCCTCCTCGGGGGCCTCACCGTCGTGCTGGCCTTCGCGGCCCTCGGCACCGGGCTCGGCGCCCGCGAGGTGCGCGGCCCGGTCCTCGCCGTCGCCCGGGCGCTGGGGCCCGTCCGGAACCCGCCAACCGCCGCCGAAGAAGGGAAGCGTCCCGATGGACAATGAACGGGGCACCGTCCGTTCGGCCCGGGCGAGCGTCAGCAGCGCACCGCCGCACCGGGCACGACTGCCCAGGAGCCGCCACCCGGTCGGTGAACCGCCGATCCCCGGCTCCGCCTCGCCGTGGATCCTGATGTACCACTCGGTGGCGGTCGAGACGGAGGACCCCTACCGGCTCACCGTCAGCCCCGAGCGGTTCGCCGAACAGATCGCCTGGCTGCACCGGCGCGGCCGGCGCGGCGTCTCCGTCCGCGAGCTGATGCGGGCCCGCGCCCTCGGCCGGGACGACAGGCTGGTCGGCCTCACCTTCGACGACGGCTACGCCGACTTCGCCCGGTACGCGGTGCCGATCCTCCGGGCGTACGGCTTCACCGCCACCGCGTACGTGGTCGCCGACCTGCTCGGCCGGGACAACGACTGGGACACCGAGGGCCCGCGCAAGAAGCTGCTCACCGTCCAGGAGGTCACCGAACTCGCCGCCGCGGGCTGGGAGATCGGCTCGCACGGCCTCGGCCACCGGGCGCTGCCCGGCCTGCCCGCCGAGGCCCTCACCGTCCAGGCCCGGGAGAGCCGGCGCCTGCTGGAGGAGGCCGTCGGCGGCCCGGTCACCGGGTTCTGCTACCCGTACGGCGCCGTCGACCTGCCCGCCGCCCTGGCGGTGCGCGACGCCGGGTACGACCACGCCTGCGCCATCGCGCACTCCCCGCTCACCGGCCGCTTCGCCCTGCCCCGCTGCTACGTCGGCGACCGCGACGGCGCCTGGCGGCTGCGGGCCAAGCAGGGCCGGCACCGGCTGCGCGACGCCGTCACCGAGCTGCGCCACGCCCGCCGGGAGCCGCGGCCATGAGGGTGCTGCACATCGTCACCGGACTGGCCGCCGGCGGCGCCGAGCGCCAGCTCCACCTGCTGCTGCGACACCTGCCGGCGCACCAGCAGTGCGAGGTGCTCGCCCTGACCAACCCGGGCGCGGTCGCCGCCGCGCTGCGCTCCGACGGCGTCACCGTCCACCACCTCGACATGCGCGGCAACCGGGACCTCGGCGCGCTGCCCCGGCTGGTCCGGCTGGTCCGGGCCGGCCGCTACGACCTGGTGCACACCCACCTCTACCGGGCGCAGCTGTACGGCCGGCTGGCCGCCCGGCTGGCCGGGGTGCGCGCGGTGGTCTCCACCGAGCACTCGCTGCACGCCGGGGTGATCGAGGGCCGCCCCGTCACCCGGGGCGTCAAGGGCCTCTACCTGGCGGCCGAACGGCTCGGCAGCACCACTGTCGCGGTCTCCCGGCAGGTCGCCCAGACACTGCGTTCCTGGGGCGTCCCGCCGGCCCGGATCGAGCTGATCCCGAACGGCATCGACACCTCCCGCTACCGCCTCCCGCCCGCCGAACGGGCCGCCACCCGCGGTCGGGTGCGGGCAGAAATCGGCCTGCCGCAGGGGAGTTGGGCGGTCGGCGGGGTGGGCCGGCTGGTGCCCGGCAAGCGCTTCGAGGTGCTGGTCGAGGCGCTCCCCGGGCTCGACCCGGCCACCCGGCTGGTGCTGGTCGGCGAGGGCCCGGAACGCGCCGCGCTGGAGCGCCGGGCCGAGGAACTCGGCGTGCGGGAGCGACTGGTGCTCACCGGCGAGCGCGACGACGTGCCCGAACTGCTGGCCGCCCTGGACGTGCTGGCCGCCCCCTCCACCGCGGAGACCTTCGGCCTCGGCGTCCTGGAAGGCCTCGCGGCCGGACTGCCGGTGCGCCACAGCTCCTGTCCGGCGCTCGACGAACTACCGCCCAGCGCCGCCCCGCAGGCCCGCCGCATCCCCTCCGAGCCGGCCGCCTACACCGCCGCGCTGCGCGACCTGCGGCCGCTCAGCGGGCACATCGCCGACCCGCTGCCGCACCCCCCGGCCGTCGGCCACTACGACATCGCCCGGGTCGCCGCCGACCTGGGCGCCCTCTACGACCGGCTGGCCCGCGTCTGACCGCCCGCCACCGCCGGAACCGCCGTACCAGACCCAAGGAGCAAGACCCATGACCACACCGCGCCGAAGCGCCCGTCGCCTGGTCCGCCGCTGGTGGCCGGTGGTGCTGGCGGTACCGCTGGGCGCCGCGGCCGGCGCCGGGTACGCCGTCGTCTCGCCGCCGTCGTACGCCGCCAACGCCTACGTCCTCGTGGTCGCGCAGAACCCCGGGGAAGCCGCGATCGCGACCAACTTCGCCCAGGCGTACGGCCGGCTGGCCGGTCAGCCGCAGGTGCTCGCGGTCGCGGCCGCGGAGACCGGCCACACCCGGTCCGAGCTGGAGTCCCTGGTGCACGGGACGACCTCGCCGGACGCCCCGATGATCGAGCTCACCGGCACCGGTCGGCGCCCCCAGGAGGCCGCCCGGACCGCCGACGCGGTGGCCCGCTCGCTGGTCGCCTTCGCCAACACCAGCAGCAAGGACACCAACGTCCGGCTGGTGACGCTGTCCCCGGCCGCCGCGCCGGACAGGCCGACCACGCCCTCCGGGAAGCTGGACGTCGCGGTCGGCGGCGCGGCCGGGCTGCTGCTGGGCGCCCTGGTGATGATGAACCGCCGCCGGGGCGGCGCGGGGACGCCGGAGGCCGCCGGGAGTCCCGAGATGCCGCGGGTGCTGCGGGCCGCGCGGGCAACGCAGGCGGCGCAGGCCGCACAGGCCGCGCAGGCGGCGCAGCCCGCGCAGGAATCGGAGGCCCCCGCCGCCTCCGCGCCGGTGGCGGTCCCGACGACGCCGCGCCCGCGCCGAGAGGAGCCGGCCAAGGCCAGGACCGAGTCCGGTGGCGACTCCGCGCCCGGTGCCGAGGCCGGTGCCGAGGCCGAAGGGGCGAAGGCCGGGAGCGTGAAGGCCGAGAGCGTGACGGTCGGGAACGTGACGGTCGGGAACGTGAAGGCCGAGAGCGTGAAGAAGGGGAGTGCGAAGGCCGAGAAGAAGACCGTCGGGAAGCCCGGCAGGAAGCCCGGCGCCGGGGCCGCGGCGGCGGAGCAGCCCCCGGCCGAGGACCGGACCCCCGCGGTGGAGGAACAGCCCTCCGCCGTCGAGGAGCAGGCCCCCGCCGTCGAGGACCGGCCCGCCACCCAGGCCAAGGCGCCCGCCGGGAGCGCGCGATGAGCACCGAGACCCGCAGAAGCAGCCTGCCCGCCCAGGCGACGGCGCCGGCCTGGACCACCGAGCTCCACGGCGAGGACGACGCCCTGGACGTCCTCGCCGAGGAGTGGGACGACCTGGCCGGCCGCTGCCGGACCGCCACCTTCTTCCAGGCCGCCGACTGGCAGCGCTCCTGGTGGCGCCACTACGGCCGCCCGGGCAGCCTGCTCGTGGTACTGGTCCGCCGGGACGGCCGGCTGGTCGGCGCGGGCGCCTTCGTGCGCCGCGGCGGACCGTTCGGCGGCCTGACCGGCCTCGGCGGCGGACTGGTCGACTACACCGACGTCCTGCTCGACGACGAGTGCGCCGACCGGGCCGCCGCCGAGTTCGCCGCCGCGCTCCCGCTCACCCGCCCCTGGCACTGGCTGGAACTGCGCGAGGTGCACCCCGAGGCGGCGGTGCAGCGGGTGTACGCGCACTGGAGCGGCAGCCGCCGCCGCTACCGGGACTCGCTCTGCCAGTACCTGCCGGCCGTCCCGATGGACCGGCTGCTCAAGCGGGTGCCCGGCAAGACCGCCCAGCGCAGCCGGGTGAAGCTCCGCAAGATCGCCGAGGCCGGGGTGACGGTCCGCTCCACCCCGGCGGCCGAGGTCCCGCAGGCGCTGGACGGGCTGCTGCGGCTGCACTTCCTGCAGTGGCAGGCGCGCGGCGTCACGCCCGAGCACCGCACCGAGCGTTTCGCGAGCCACCTGACCGAGTCCACCACCGGACTGGTCGGCTCCGGCAGGGCCACCGTCCACCAGTTCCACCTGGACGGCCAGCTGGTCGCGGTGAACCTGCTGCTGCTCTGCCCGTCCTTCGGCGGCCTGTACATGTACGGGGCGCACCCGGTGCTGCGCGAGCGGCTGGACATCGCCGGGCTGCTGTTCAGCGCGGCGTTGGACGAGACGGTCGGCGCGGGCGTCCCGGTGCTCGGCCTGCTGCGCGGCCAGGAGCCGTACAAGCAGCGCTGGCGGCCGGACCAGCTGTCCAACCACCGGCTGCTGCTCGGTCCGGCGGGGGCGGCGCCGGCGGCGGCCGTCCGCGCCGGGGCGGTGCGGGCCCGGCAGGCGGCGGCGCACCAGCTGCGCACCCGCTTCCCCCGGCTCAAGGAAGCGCTGCTGGCCCGCCGCCGCAGCTGAGCGCTCAGTGCCGGGCGTGCGGCGCGCCCGTCGGCCGGCCCGTCGACTTGCCCTTCGCCGGACGGGCCGACGGGCTCGCCGTCCTGCTCGGCGCGGTGCTGCCCCCGGGCACGGCGGGCACGTCCGTCGCCGGGGTGGCCGTCGGCGCCGGTGCCTCCGTCGGTGCCGGCGTCGGCGCCCCCTTCGAACCGGACATCAGCTGCTTGAACATCGCCGCCGAGCGCGGATTGCGCTCGCACTGGAAGAAGCCGTGCGGACAGTAGTCGGTGACGGTCTGGTAGGCGGTGTCGTGGGTGCGGATCCAGTCGACCATCCGCTGCACGAACTCGGGGTTGTCGCCGTTGCGGAACAGCCCCCACTCCGGGTACGAGACCGGCTTGCCGCGCTTGGCGGCGAACTCCACCTGGTCCTGGAGGCCGTACGGCTCGCGCACGTAGTCGTCGAAGGTGCCGCCCGCCGGCTGGTCGTAGTTGTCCATGCCGATGATGTCGACCACGTCGTCACCGGGGTAGCACTTGGTCCACGGGACGGCGTCCAGGCCCCGGCTGGGGGCGAAGTCGAAGCGGAACCGCTGCCCGGGCACCGAGCGCATCACCCCGACGATCCGCCGCCAGTACGTCTTCCACGCGGCCGGGTCGGGCTTGCAGCGGTGGGTGTAGGTGGTGCCGTTCATCTCCCAGCCGAGCGTGAGCACGGTGTCCGCGCCGCCCAGCGCGACCAGCCGGCGCGCGAGCTTGAGGAAGTGCCCGTCGAAGTCCCCGCGCGCCCCCTGGGCCAGCAGGTCGGCGACCTCGCCGTCCGGCACCTTCGCCTCGCTGGGCACCAGCATGGGCACCCCGAGCACCAGCAGCCGGGACGGATCGGCCTGCCGCCACTGCGACCACAGGCCGAGCACCATCGGCTCGCCCTCGATGTCGCTCCAGCCGTTGCCCGCCAGATAGGTGTGGCCGACCTGCATGTTCGCGTCGCCCAGCCACTGCGCGTACCGGCCGATCTGCGGGATGTAGTCGTCCCAGGAACCGACGAAGGCACCGAACGGCGGCTCGTGGTTCGGCCGCTGGACCGGCGGGCGGGGGGCCGCGCCGCGGGGCTCGATGGCGTCCGAGGAGAGGGTGTGCCGTTCGGTCTGGCTGAACGGCGTCCCGGCCGGGACGCTGGCCGTGGCCATCAGCAGCAGGGTGGCGGCGGCCAGCGTCAGGCGGCCGATTCGCATGGTGCTCTCCTCCGGACGTCGCGTGGGCGGGGCGCACGGTCTCGGCGTGGACGGACCGTGGCGCCCCGCTCGCCGACAGTAGGCCCGAAGGGGGACGAAAAAGCCGAATGTCACCCTAAAGTGGGCGCCGATCGAACGCCGTCTGCCGCAAAGGCCGGCGACCCGCGGTCATGTATCAGCTTGGTAACGGTCCTGTCGGGCCCCCGTGGCCCGCTCCGCAACGCCCGGCGCGGCGGCCGGAACGCCGACGGCGCAGGTGGGCGGGTGGACGTGCGGGAAGGGCGCGCGGGGCTCGGCGGACGCCCGGCGGGACACGGCGACGGCGGAACCGGGCTGACTCGCGTGCCCGGTGAAAGGTACGCTCCGGCCGTGTCCTGGAAGCCGCTGCGTGTACTGACCCCCCGCTCGATCCTGCCTGCCTCGGCGGTGATGCTGGTCCTTGCGGCCGGAGCGGCGGCGCACGCGAACAAGCCGGTGCCGTTCGGCGACCGGGTCGCGGGACCGGGCGACGCCGGGGCGACACCGGTGAACTCCGAGTCGCTCAGCTCGGCCGACCTCGACCTGCGGGTCGGCCCCGGCCTGGAGGCCTTCCACAAGCGGACCGGCGAGCAGGCCTGGTCCTACCGCCGCGAGGGCGCCGAGGCGCTCTACCTCGCGATGGCCGGCGACAATGCGATCGTGGTCTGGGACGACGGCATGGTCACCTCGGTGCGCCCCGGCGACCACGAGGTGCGCTGGCACCGCGCGGTGCCGGGCCTGGCCGACTGGCTGCACGGCGACGGCGAGCCCGGCGCCGACAAGCGGACCGACGCCCAGCGCAAGGCGCTCGCCAAGCAGCGGGCCGCGGCCGCGCTGCACACCGTCCAGCGGGACGGCTCGCCCTGGCTGGCCCTGGTCACCCCGAACCTGACCATGGGCCTGCGCGACGCCGACGGCGACCTGCGCTACAACGACAAGCCCTCCGGCAGCTGCGTCTACGACCCGCTGCGCGCCGTCCACACCGACTACGCCGTGCTCATCCCGCGCACCTGCGGCAACAGCAGCGGGCAGGCCGTCTCCGGCGGCATCACCGGCTACCGGCTGGACAGCAACGGCTGGGCGATGAACACCGGTCCGACCGCCACGGTCAAGGTGCTGGACCGCAGCCGGGTGGAGATCACGGACGGCCCGATCGTCCCGCCCAAGGTGTTCGACACCAAGGCGGCCGCGCCCGAGACGGCCTGCGGCAGCGTGGACGCGCCGTTCGCGGCGGTCCGCCCGCAGGGCGGCTGCGCGGCGGACCCGTCGGTGAACCCGGCCGTGGGCGACCCGGCGGCCACCGGTACCGCGCCGGACGCCCCGGTGGGTACCGGCACCCTGCCGGACGCCCAGGCAGCCACCGGAGCGCCCGCGGGGGACCGGTCGGGCGCGCAGCCGCAGTAGCGGGGACGACCCGCGGACGACGGCCTTCGGCCCCGGAACCGGCGGGCGGCAGGCCGCCGGATACCCCGGGCCGGTACGCCTCCGAGGGTGACACGGGGCCCGGTAGACTTGCCGCCATGGCTATTTTCTCCGGGCAATAGCGGGCGGCGGCGCCAGGAGGGCCGCGCCGACCGCCGATGAAGTCCCCCTCACGCCAACCCGGCCCCGGGTCAGTCCTGCCCGGCCGCCCGCCCACGTCCCAGGAGCAGCTCCCAGCCATGATTTCCGCCAACGCCCTCGAACTGCGTGCCGGTGCCCGGATCCTGATCGAGTCCGCGAACTTCAAGGTCGCCGCCGGCGACCGGATCGGTCTGGTCGGCCGCAACGGCGCCGGCAAGACCACGCTCACCAAGGTGCTGGCGGGCGAGGGCCTGCCCGCCGCCGGTACCGTCACCCGTTCGGGCGAGGTCGGCTACCTCCCGCAGGACCCGCGCACCGGTGACCTGGAGGTCCTCGCCAAGGACCGCATCCTCTCCGCCCGCGGCCTCGACACCGTGCTGAAGAAGATGCGCGAGAACGAGGAGCGGATGGCCAACGGCAAGGGCGCCACCCGGGACAACGCGATGAAGAAGTACGCCCGGCTGGAGACCGAGTTCCTCACCAAGGGCGGGTACGCCGCCGAGGCCGAGGCCGCCACCATCGCCGCCGCGCTGGGCCTGCCGGACCGCATCCTCGGCCAGCCGCTGCACACCCTCTCCGGCGGTCAGCGCCGCCGGGTCGAGCTGGCCCGGATCCTCTTCTCGGACTCCGACGTGCTGCTCCTCGACGAGCCCACCAACCACCTGGACGCGGACTCGATCGTCTGGCTGCGGGACTTCCTGAAGACCTACAAGGGCGGCTTCATCGTCATCTCGCACGACGTCGACCTGGTCGAGACGGTCGTCAACAAGGTCTTCTACCTGGACGCCAACCGCTCCTGCATCGACGTCTACAACATGGGCTGGAAGCAGTACCAGCAGCAGCGCGAGGACGACGAGAAGCGCCGCAAGCGCGAGCGGGCCAACGCCGAGAAGAAGGCCGCGACCCTCAACGCCCAGGCCGACAAGATGCGGGCCAAGGCGACCAAGACGGTGGCCGCGCAGAACATGGCCCGCCGCGCCGACAAGCTGCTCTCCGGCCTGGAGCAGGTCCGGGTGAACGACAAGGTCGCCAAGCTGCGCTTCCCGGAGCCGGCCCCCTGCGGCAAGACCCCGCTGACCGCCAGCGGCCTGTCCAAGTCCTACGGCTCGCTGGAGATCTTCACCGACGTCGACCTGGCGATCGACCGCGGTTCGCGGGTCGTCGTGCTGGGCTTCAACGGCGCCGGCAAGACCACCCTGCTGCGGATGCTGGCCGGGGTGGAGCAGCCGGACACCGGCGAGGTGATCCCGGGCCACGGCCTGAAGATCGGCTACTACGCCCAGGAGCACGAGACGCTCGACCCGGACCGCAGCGTGCTGGAGAACATGCGCTCGGCCGCGCCCGACACCGACCTGGTGCAGATCCGCAAGATCCTCGGTTCCTTCCTGTTCTCCGGCGACGACGTCGACAAGCCGGCCGGGGTGCTCTCCGGTGGTGAGAAGACCCGTCTGGCGCTGGCCACCCTGGTGGTCTCCTCCGCCAACGTGCTGCTGCTCGACGAGCCCACCAACAACCTCGACCCGGCCAGCCGCGAGGAGATCCTGGGCGCGCTCCGCGAGTTCTCCGGCGCGGTCGTGCTGGTCACCCACGACGAGGGCGCGGTCGAGGCGCTCGACCCGGAGCGGATCATCCTTCTGCCGGACGGCGTGGAGGACCTCTGGAACCCGTCCTACGCCGATCTGGTCTCCTTGGCCTGACCGGAAGTAGACGCGAGATCCGCTTTTCGGATGAGAATATCTAGTCCTTTCGGCGTGTCCGGGAATGAAGTAGACCCGGATTCCGTTTAAGGACTTTCCGTCGGCCCGCCACTCGATCGTGGTCGGGCCGACGTTGCTGATCAGCCCTTTCTCGGCGAACGGCCGGATCCGCCAGGGGGCGTGCACTCTGCGTGAGCGCCCTGATGCGCTCGGATCACCACCGAAGGACCACGCATTTCCGACATCGACCTTGTCGAATGGGTGGCCAGGACGCGGTGGATGGGTGATCATGGGAATCTGACCGAGCAACGCTACGAGGAGGCACGGGTGGCCGAGACTCTGAAAAAGGGCAGCCGGGTGACCGGTGCCGCGCGTGAGAAGCTCGCGGCCGATCTCAAGAAGAAGTACGACTCCGGGGCGAGCATTCGCGCTCTCGCGGAGGAGACCGGTCGTTCGTACGGCTTTGTGCACCGGATGCTGAGCGAGTCCGGAGTGATTCTCCGGGGCCGCGGCGGTGCCACGCGGGGCAAGAACAAGGCGACTGCCGGGGCCGGTTCCTGACGGTTCGTCAGCCAGTGGCTGGATGACGCGGCGGCAGGGTGCCGGCCGAGGAGACGACAGCTGACCGTCAGCTGGGCGTCCGCCCTCGAGCCGTGCGGGCCGGCCGCCGATCGTCATGTCCGGGGTGAGGTCCTTCCCCCATTCTTCAATACCGTTCATTTCCCTTTCGCTCTTCGCCTCGCCGCGCATTCGCGCCTCGCGGGGCGTCGTGGAGTGCCGCAGGCCCCGTCGATCTCTCCGGGTCGGGAGCCCTGCCCAGGCGCGTCGAGTTTTGTTACTCTCCGGTAGCCAAGTCCCTCGCCACCGGAGGTCCCCGCATGACCGCTCCCGCCATCGACCCGCAGGCCCCGAGCTGGGAGCGGGACGGCGTCCGCCTGGAGATCGAGGGCGAACTCGCCGTCGTCACCCTGTGCCGACCCAAGCGGCGCAACGCCCAGTCGCCCGCGCTCTGGCGCGCCCTCACCGACGCCGGCCGCGAGCTGCCCGGCAGCGTCCGGGTGGTGCTGCTGCGCGCGGAGGGGGTCTCCTTCTCCGCCGGGCTGGACCGGGCCATGTTCACCCCCGAGGGCATCCCGGGCGAGCCCACCTTCCTCCAGCTGGCCGCCTCCACCGACCGGGAGCTGGACGACGCCATCGCCTCGTACCAGGAGGCCTTCACCTGGTGGCGCCGTCCGGACCTGATCTCCATCGCGGCGGTCCAGGGCCACGCCGTCGGCGCGGGCTTCCAGCTGGCCCTCGGCTGCGACCTGCGGGTGGTCGCCGAGGACGTCCAGTTCGCGATGAAGGAGACCTCGCTGGGCCTCGTTCCGGACCTGGCCGGCACCAAGCCGCTCACCGAGCTCGTCGGCTACGCGCGGGCACTGGAGATCTGCGCGACCGGCCGCTGGGTGGGTGCCGAGGAGGCCGCCGCGATCGGGCTGGCCAACCTCGCCGTGTCGGGCGAGGACCTGGAGGCGGCCGCCCGCGACCTCGCGGCGGCCCTGCTGGCCGCTCCGCGCGGGGCGGTGATCGAGACCAAGGCCCTGCTGCAGGGGGCCGCCGGGCGTTCCTTCGACGAGCAGCGTTCGGCCGAACGGGTGGCGCAGGCCCGCCGGCTGCGGGAGCTCGCCGGGATCGGCGACTGACCGCACGGCGACGACGCAGGGCCCGGCCCCGGGGGGACTTCCCCGGGGCCGGGCCCTTTTCTCCTGTGCGGGGTCTTTCGCGCGGGTCACCCGGGTGGGTCTCCCGGTGGGCCTCCCGCGTGGGGGACGGAATCTCTCGCGCAGGGGCGGGCGTCGGGGTGGGCTGCCGACGCTCGGGGGGCGGGGATCGTGGCGAAATGCCAGAGTTGGGGAGGTTTGCGATATAGCTGGTGCCGTACGACGGGAGAAGCGCCCATGCCTGACACTCCGACGCCCGCGACCATGCACAAGCACACCGGTGGTGGCAGCGCCCCGCCCTCCGGTCCGCCGGGTGCCGGCGGCGGTGCCAAGCCGGTGGGGGAGCGCGGCCGTACCGCGCTGGCCGTCGGCGTGGTGGAGAAGATCGCCGGCGTGGCGGCCCGCGAGGTCGCCGGAATCCACGCGCTCGGGTCCGGCCTCGCCCGTACCTTCGGCGCGATGCGGGACCGGGTGCCCGGCGGCAAGCCCAGCGTCGGGCGGGGCATCAAGGCCGAGGTCGGCGAGAAGCAGACCGCGATCGACATCGCCCTGGTGGTCGAGTACGGCGTGGTCATTCCCGAACTCGCCCGCCAGGTGCGGGAGAACATCGTCAACGCGGTCGAACGGATGACCGGCCTGGAGGTCGTCGAGGTCAACATCGCGGTCAACGACGTCCACCTCCCGGACGAACCGGAGTTCGAGGAGGAAGAGGAACCGGTGGCGCCGTCCGGGCAGCGGCCGAAGCTCAAGTAGCGCGTTCGGCGGCAGGTCGGGGCGTCAGGCCCGACGGAGTAGCGGGAAACGAGGGAGTAGCGGATGAACCTGGCCATCGTCGGCCTGGTGGTGGGCATGGCCCTCGGCTTCGCCGGGTACTTCGGCGGGTTCGCGGCCTTCCTGCTGGTGGCCGTGCTCGGGCTGGTCGGCTTCGTGATCGGACGCCTGCTGGAGGGCGACATCGAGCTGGGCGACCTCGGGGACCTGCTCCGCGGCCGCGACCGGCGCCGCTGATGACGGGCCCCGTGTCGGTTCCGGTCGTGGTCTCCCGTTCCGGGTCGGGTTCGGGGCCCGGTCACGGTTCGGGTTCGGGTTCGGGTTCTGTTTCGGGGTCGGGGTCGGGGTCGGGGTCGGCTTCGGGGGCCGGGTCCGTGCCGGGGCGTCGGGGGCGGCTTCGGATCGCCGACCGGGTGTACGCCGGGATCGCGGCTCGGGCCGCCCGGGAGGTGCTGGCCGAGGCCTGGCCCGCCGGGCGGGCGAAGGGCGCGCCGCCGCACGTCTCGGTGACCGTACCGGGGAGCACGGTGCGGGTCCGGGTGGCTCTTGAGCTGCCGTTCCCCTCGGACGTCGCGACGCTGGCCGGGGCGGTGCGGGCGCGGATCGCCGAGCGGGTGGCGGGGCTGACCGGGGTCAGGGTCTCGGAAGTGGTCGTCGTGGTCGAGAAGTTAATGACGGGGGGCGCTTCGTGAGCGCGCAGGCCCCTGAGGCGGAGGGGGCGCAGGGGCCGGAGGGGGCGCAGGGGTCGGCATCGGAGCTTCGGGCGGACAAGGTGCGACGGCCGCGGGCGCCCCGTACGGCTGCGGCGGCGTTGGTGGCGACGGCGGTGCTGGTGGTGGCGGGGGCGCTGCTGTACGACGTGATCGCCGTGCGGGTCGGGCAGCCGGCCCGGCGGTGGCGGGCGCAGATCGCGGACGAGCTGGCGACGCGGCACCTCGACGACCTGGCGGTCCTGGTGGGGGCCGGAGCGGCGACGCTGCTCGGCGGGTGGCTGCTGTGGCTGGCCGTCGCGCCCGGATTGCGGCGCTGGCTCGTGCTGCGGCCGTACGGGGGGACGAGCGCGGCCATCGACCGGGCCGGGGTCGGGCACCTGCTGACGGACCGGGCGGCCGGACTGGACGGGATCGACCACCTGCGGATCCGGGTCGGGCGGCGGCGGATCCGGATCTCGTTGGCGGGGACGGCGGAGCCGGCGTTGGTGCAGCGGCAGCTGCGGGACGAGCTGGGACGGGTGGGGCTGGGACGGCCGATGCGGCTGGACGTGCGGGCGGCGCGGGGGACCGCGCGTGTGGTGGGGGAGGAACCGGCGGGAGGGCCGGACCCGGGTGCCGGTGACCCGGGTGCCGGTACGGGGGCCGGGACGGCCGGCGGTGCGGGGGTGGCGGGGTGAGGCGGACGGTCGTCAACCGGGTGCTGCTGGGGGTGGTGGGGGCGGTGCTGCTGGGGGTCGGGGTGCTGGTGCTGGCGGGCGGGCTCGACCTGTACCGGAGGCTGGGCGTGCATCCACCGGACCGGTGGCCGCTCACCTCGCCCGATCAGCCGGTGGTCAGCGCGCGTTCGCGGGGGCAGTGGGTGGCGTCGGCGTGGTGGTGGCCGACGGTGATCGGCGGACTGACCGTGCTGGTGGCGGGGATGGTGTGGTGGCTGGTGGCGCAGCTGAGGCGCACCGGGCTGTCGAGCATCGAGGTGCCGACGCCGGGGGCGGGCGGGCTTCGACTGCGGGTCGGTGCGCGGGCGCTGGAGGAGGCGTTGGAGAACCGGACGGTGGTGCTGCCGCAGGTCGAGCGGGCCGGGGTGCGGTTGGTGCGGGCGCCGAGGCATCCGCAGCTGCGCGGTGCGGTGCGGTTGCGGCCGGGCGGGGATCCGGCCGCGCTGGTGGAGCACTTCGAGGACGGGCCTCGGGCGGATGCCTGCGGGAGCCTGCGGCTGGCGGCGCTGCCGGCCGATCTGCGGATCAGGGTCCTGCAGGCGGCCCCCGCCGAGCCGCGGCACGGACGGGGTCGGCGGGGGCGGCGGGGGCGGCGCCAGTCGCGGGTGGAGTAGTCCAGGAACGGTCAGGGTCGAGCAATCGAGAGTGGAGGCGGGAGTCAGAGGGTGCGGAGGGCGCCGCCGTCGACGGGGACCATGACGCCGGTCAGGTAGGACGCGGCGGGGGAGAGCAGGAACGCGGCGACCTTGCCGAACTCCTCGGGGGTGCCGTAGCGGCCCAGCGGGATGGCGGCGCTGGCCCGGGCGCGGGCGGCGTCGGGGTCGGCGGCGAGGCCGTCGAGCTCACGGACCCGGTCGGTGTCGATCCGGGCCGGGAGCAGACCGAGCACGCGGATGCCGCGGGGGCCGAGCTCGTCGGCGAGGGCCTTGGCGGCCATGGCGAGACCCGGACGCAGGCCGTTGGAGATGCCCAGACCGGGAATCGGCTGGCGGACCGAGCTGGAGAGCACGAAGGCGATCACACCGCCGTCGGTGAGCGCGGCGGCGGTGGCGCGGGCGAGCCGGAGGGCACCGAGGAAGACGGACTCGAAGGCGTCGCGCCACGCGTCCTCGGGGGTGGTCTCGACGGGGCCGGCCTGGGGGCCGCCGACGCTGATCAGGATGCCGTCGAGACGACCGAAGTGGTGCCGGGCCTCGGCGATGAGGCGCTCGGGGGTGTCGGGGGAGGCGTTGTCGGCGACGAGGCCCCGGGCGGTTCCGAGAGTCTCGAGTTCGGCGACGGCGTTGTCGACGGCTTGCCGGGTGCGGCCGCTGATGAGCACGCGGGCGCCGTCGGCGGCGAGTTCGCGGGCGCCGGCGAGGCCGAGGCCTCGGGTTGCGCCGGTGACGATGTAGGCCTTGTCTTTCAGTCCGAGATCCATGGGGGACATCTTGCCCGGTCGGGGAGTGGGGGCGGGTTGGGGCTGGCGTTGACGCCCGGGGGAAGGTTTACGGTCGTTGCCGGAAGTGCGGGAGGAGTGGTTCGGCGTGCGGATCGGGGAGTTGGCGGAGCGGGCGGGGACGACCACGCGGGCGTTGCGGTACTACGAGCAGTTGGGGTTGTTGCCGGCCCGGCGGGCGGGCAACGGGTACCGGGCGTACGACGAGGGGGATCTGCGGTTGCTGCGGGAGATCCGGATGTTGCAGGACTTCGGGTTCGGGCTGGAGGAGACCAGGCCGTTCGTGGAGTGCCTGCGGGCGGGGCACCCGGAGGGGGACTCCTGCCCGGCCTCTCTGGAGGTGTACCGGCGGAAGTTGGGGGAGCTGGACGAGTGCATCGCCCGGCTCCAGGACGTGCGGGCCCAGGTGGCGGGGCAGTTCGATCGGGCCGTGAGGGCGCGGGACGAGCTGGCCGCCGTTCAGGAGCCGCCTGTTTGCGAACTGGTGAAGGAGTAGACGGTGGAGATCACGGGTGTGCCGGCGGTGACGGACGAGACGTTCGCCGCTGAGGTGCTGGGGGCCGAGGGGCCGGTGCTGGTGGACTTCACGGCGGACTGGTGCCCGCCGTGCCGGATGATGGCGCCGGTGCTGGCGGACATCGCGCGGGAGGAGGGGCACCGGCTGCGGGTGGTGAGCGTGGACGTGGACCACAATCCGCGGACGCAGGCGGCGTACGGGGTGCTGTCGATGCCGACGCTGATGGTGTTCCGGGGCGGGCAGCCGGTGCGGTCGGTGGTGGGGGCGCGGGCGAAGGCGCGGCTGCTGCGGGAGCTGGACGACGTGCTCTAGGCGACGTGCTCTGGGCGATGTGCGCCAGGCGACGTGCTCTAGGCGGGGACGGCGTCGAGCGGGACCTCGGCTTCGGCGGCCTGCTTGGCGCGGTCCTTGGCCTCGCGGCGGGCGAGGACCCAGACGCCGACCGGGATCATCGCGGTGAACAGCCACCACTGGATGGCGTAGGCCATGTGCGGGCCGATGTCGGAGTGGTTGGGCTCGGGGATCAGCTGGGGCTGGTCGGCCGGGGCGGGGGCGGTACCGGTGAGTTCGAGGTAGCCGCCGAGGAGCGGGGCGCCGGTCCGCTTGGCCTGCTCGTCGGTGTTGATCAGGTTGAACTGGCGGTCGGGCAGGCCGGTGCGGTCCTTGATGCCGCTGGCGCCGTACGTCTCCTCGGCGCGCAGGCGGCCGGTGAGGGAGACCTCGCCGGCGGGGGCGGCCGGGACGGGCGGGTACTCGGTGGCGCCGTCGCCGGAGGCGACCCAGCCGCGGTTGACCAGGACGGTGCCCTTGCCGTCGGCGAGCCGGAACGGGGTCACCACGAAGTAGCCGATGCTGCCGTTGGAGTCGGTCCGCTTGCGGACCACGAACTCGTGTGCCGGGTCGTACTGTCCGGTGGCCGTCGCCGCGCGCCAGGTGAGGTCCTTGGGGACCGCGAAGCCGGGGGCCGGCGACAGGGTGTCGAAGGGGACCGGCGCGGCGGTGAGGGCCTGACCGATCAGCTCGTTCCGGGCCACCCGTGCCTCGTGGCGGTGCAGCTGCCAGAAGCCCAGCTTGATCGTCGCGGGGATCAGCAGCAGCGCGACCAGCATGGTGATCAGCCACTGTCGGGTCAGCAGAAAACGGTACACATGGGAACGGTACGCCGACCTCACAAACGGCTCACGCACCGGGGTGCGGGGCGACCTCGCGCAGCAGCTGGAGGAAGGCGTCCTCGCCGACGACGGGGGTGCCGAGCTCGCGGGCCCGGCGGGCCTTGCCGCTCCAGCTGTCCGGCTCGTTGGTGACCAGCAGGCTGGTGAGGCGGCTCACCGAGGTGGCGATGTGCAGGCCGGCCTCGACCGCGCGGTCCTCCAGGACCTCGCGGTCGGTGGCGGTGTCGCCGGTGACGGCCACCCGCATGCCCTGGACCAGGGGCTTGCCGTCCTCCCAGCGCCCCGGGTTGGGGTACGGGCAGGGCGGGCGCTTCTTGGCCTGGCGGTACGTGGCGCCGGTCCAGGTGCTGCGGCCCGGGGCGGCCGGCTCCTCCTCGCCGAGGTCGGTGACCGCGACGCAGTTCTGGAGCGGCAGCGGCACGCCGCCGTCGCGGGCGAGGCGCAGGCTGGGGCGGAAGGCCTCGGCGAGCACCCGGGCGTCGTCCAGGGCGTTGTGGGCGTGGCGCTGCTGGACGCCGAAGTGGGCGGCGAGCGAGGACAGCTTGCCGTTGGGCAGCGGCAGGCGCAGGTCGCGGGAGAGGACCATGGTGCACAGCCGCTGCTCGACCGGGGCGCGCAGGCCGGCCCGGGAGAACTCGCGGGAGATCATGTTCCAGTCGAAGAGCGCGTTGTGCGCGACCAGGACGCGGTCCTGCAGACGGGTGGCGAACTCGTCGGCGATCTGCGGGAAGGTCGGGGCGGTGGCGAGCAGCTCGGCGGTGAGGCCGTGGATCCAGACCGGGCCCGGGTCCCGCTGGGGGTTGACCAGGGTGTACCAGTGGTCGACGACGTCGCCGTCCGCGTCCAGCTGGTAGACGCCCGCCGAGATGACGCGGTCCGAGCGGCCGAGACCGGTGGTCTCGACGTCGACGACCGCGAAGCCCCCGGTGGGGACGGCGGAGCGCTGCGCGGGGACCTGCGCGGTCCGCGGCACTCCGTAGGTCTCGGGCTGGATCGGTTGCATGGTCCAACAGGATAAGGGGCGGGGCGGGGGGCTCCGGCCGGAATGTTGCGACCGACCGGCCGGAATAGAGTGGTCGACGGGGGTGTCGTACACCTGGTCGAGATCTTTCAGCTAAGGAACAGCGCATGCGTGCCACCGTGATTCACGGCCCCAACGACATCCGGATCGAAGAGGTCCCGGACCCGGTGATCCAGCATCCGACGGACGTGGTGCTCCGGGTGGTGAACGCCTGCATCTGCGGCAGCGACCTGTGGGCCTACCGCGGCGTGGCGCAGCGGGTGGCCGGGCAGCGGATCGGGCACGAGTTCCTGGGCGTGGTCGAGGAGGTCGGCGCCGAGGTGCGCGGCTTCGCCAGGGGCGACTTGGTGGTGGCGCCGTTCGTCTGGTCGGACGGGACGTGTGACTTCTGTCTCGAAGGGCTGCAGACCTCCTGTCCGCACGGCGGGTTCTGGGGGCAGGTCGGTTCGGACGGCGGCCAGGGCGAGGCGGTGCGGGTGCCGTTCGCGGACGGGACGCTGGTGAAGCTGCCGAAGGAGGCGGCGGGTGACGAGAAGCTGCTGCCCGGGCTGCTGGCGCTGTCCGACGTGATGTCGACCGGGCACCACGCGGCGGTCTCCGCGCGGGTGCGGCCGGGTGCGACGGTCGCGGTGGTCGGCGACGGCGCGGTGGGCCTGTGCGGGGTGCTGGCGGCGCACCGGCTGGGCGCGGGCCGGATCATCGCGCTGGGCCGGCACGCGGCCCGTACCGAGCTGGCCCGTCGCTTCGGTGCGACGGACGTGGTGGCGGAGCGCGGTGAGGCCGCGGTCGAGGCGGTGAAGGAGCTGACCGGCGGCCAGGGCGCGCACGCGGTGCTGGAGGCGGTCGGTACCGAGGAGTCGATGCGGACGGCCATCTCGATCACCCGGGACGGCGGCGCGGTGGGCTACGTCGGAGTGCCGCACGGCGGCAGCGCGGGCGTCGACATCGGTCAGATGTTCGGCCGAAACGTCTCGTTGAACGGCGGCGTCGCCCCGGCCCGCGCGTACATCCCCGAGCTGTTGCCGGACGTGCTCTCGGGCGCCATCGAGCCGGGCCTGGTCTTCGACCGCACCGTCGGCCTGGACGGCGTTCCGGACGGCTACCGCGCGATGGACGACCGCTCGGCCCTGAAGGTGCGGATCGCGTTCTGAGACCTCGGCCTCCCGGCATCCGGCCCGTGCCACCCCCTTCGGGGTGCGGCACGGGCCGGTGTCGTTCCCGGTGCCGTTCCCGAGGGAGGGCGCGGGCGGCGGCCGGGGGCCGGGAGTCGGCCCGGAGCGGCGGAGTCGCTGAGATGGACTGCTTTTCGGCCAATCGGATGGTGCGAGGGGGTGAACGCTCGACTGATCGCGGTCAACCCCTTCCGGGGCGGGCAGGACGCTCCTAGCATTGCGCGGCGCCAGACATGTGACGCCCCTCACGTTCGATCGTTCCCCCCGTGTGACAAATACGCCGAAGGAGTGAGGAGACAGCGTGGATTCGCCGCCGCTCACCACCGCCGCCACGGAAGCCCAACTCATCGACGACAGCGAGGAGTTCCGAACCCTGCGGCGCTCCTTCCGGAGCTTCGCCTTCCCGGTCACCATCGGTTTCGTGCTCTGGTACCTGCTCTACGTCCTGCTCTCCTGCTACGCGCCGGGACTGATGCGCACCAAGGTCCTCGGGCACGTCAACGTGGCCCTGGTGCTCGGGCTGCTGCAGTTCGTGACCACCTTCGCGATCGCCGCCTGGTACGCCCGCTACGCGGACCGGCGGATCGACCCGTCCGCCGCGGCGATCCGCGAGGCGCACGGCGCCGTCGTCCACGCACCCCGGGAGCCCGCCGAATGACTTCGCTCGCCAGCTCCGCCACCGAGCACCGCGGTCTGACGATGGCCCTGTTCGGCGTCTTCGTCCTGGCCACCCTCGGCATCACCGTCTGGGCCGGGCGGCAGACCAGGAGCGCCTCCGACTTCTACGCCGGCGGCCGCGGCTTCACCGGCTTCCAGAACGGCCTGGCCATCTCCGGCGACTACATGTCCGCCGCGTCCTTCCTCGGCATCGCCGGGACCATCGCGCTCACCGGCTACGACGGCTTCCTCTACTCGATCGGCTTCCTGGTCGCCTGGCTGGTCGCGCTGCTGCTGATCGCCGAACCGCTGCGCAACTCCGGCCGCTTCACGATGGCGGACGTCCTCGCGTTCCGGATGCGCCAGCGCCCGGTGCGCACCGCGGCGGGCGTCTCCACCATCGTGGTGTCGATCTTCTACCTGCTCGCCCAGATGGTCGGCGCCGGCACCCTGGTCGCGCTGCTGCTGGGCGCGGAGGGGAATGCCGCCAAGCGCTGGACCATCGTCGGGGTCGGCGCGCTGATGATCATCTATGTGGTGATCGGAGGGATGAAGGGCACCACCTGGGTGCAGATCGTCAAGGCGGTGCTGCTGATCGCCGGCGCCGCGCTGATGACCGTCCTGGTACTGGCCAAGTACCACTTCAACCCCTCGGAGCTGCTCGGCGCGGCGGCGAGCGCGAGCGGCAAGGGCGAGGCCTTCCTCCAACCCGGACAGAAGTACGGCAGCGGCACCGCCAAGCTCGACTTCATCAGCCTGGGCATCGCGCTGGTCCTCGGCACCGCCGGCCTGCCGCACATCCTGGTCCGCTTCTACACCGTGCCCACCGCCAAGGCGGCCCGGAAGTCGGTGCTCTGGGCGATCGGCATCATCGGCGTCTTCTACCTGATGACCCTGGCGCTCGGCTTCGGCGCCGCCGCGCTGGTCGGCTCCAAGGCGATCAAGGCGGCGAACGCGGCGGGCAACACCGCGGCGCCCCAACTGGCCGAGGCGCTCGGCGGAGGCGCCGGGACCACCGGCGGCGCGATCCTGCTCGCGGTGATCTCGGCGGTCGCCTTCGCCACCATCCTGGCCGTGGTCGCCGGGCTCACGCTCGCCTCCTCGGCCTCCTTCGCGCACGACCTCTACGCCAACGTGATCCGGCGCGGGAAGGCGAGCGAGAAGGAGGAGGTGCGCTCGGCGAAGTGGGCCGCGGTCGCGATCGGGGCCGTCGCGATCGTGCTCAGCCTCTTCGCGGACAAGCTCAACACCGCCGGCCTGGTCGCTCTGGCCTTCGCGGTCGCCGCCTCGGCGAACCTGCCCACCCTGCTCTACTCGCTGTTCTGGAAGCGCTTCACCACCGTCGGCGCGGTCAGCTCGGTCTACGCCGGACTGATCACCTCGGTGACGCTGGTGGTCTTCTCCCCGGTGGTCTCCGGCGCGAAGACCTCGCTCTTCCCGCACTCCGACTTCCACTGGTTCCCGCTGGAGAACCCCGGCCTGGTCTCCATCCCGGTCGGCTTCCTGGCCGGCTGGCTCGGCACGCTGCTGTCCAGGGAACAGCCCGACCCGGCGAAGTACGCTGAACTGGAGGTGCGCTCGCTGACCGGGCTGGGCGCCCACTGATCGTCCCACGATGACTATGCTGGCCCGGCCCGCCGTGACGGTGGCCGGGCCGGCCGCATCTCGGGGAAGGACGCACGTGCTGCTCGACACCTTCGGACGACAGGCCGTCGACCTGCGGGTCTCCCTCACGGACCGGTGCAACCTGCGCTGCACCTACTGCATGCCGGAGGAGGGCCTGCAGTGGCTCGCCAAGCCGGACCTGCTCACCGACGAGGAGATCGTGCGGCTCGTCACCGTCGCCGTGCGCGACCTGGGCGTGCGCGAGGTCCGCTTCACCGGCGGCGAGCCGCTGCTGCGCCCCGGACTGGTCGCCGTCGTCGCCGCCTGCTCGGAGCTGGAACCGCGCCCGGAACTCTCACTGACCACCAACGGCATCGGGCTGGCCCGCACCGCGACGGCGCTGCGCGAGGCCGGCCTCGACCGGGTCAACGTCTCGCTGGACACCCTCGACCCCGAGGTCTTCCACACCCTCACCCGCCGCCACCGCCACCAGGACGTGCTGGACGGGCTGGCCGCCGCCGAGGCCGCCGGGCTCGCGCCGGTGAAGCTGAACGCGGTACTGATGCGCGGGGTCAACGACCACGAGGCGGCCGACCTGCTGGCCTGGTGCCTGGAGCGGGGCTACGAGCTGCGCTTCATCGAGCAGATGCCGCTGGACGCCCAGCACGGCTGGGACCGCGCGTCGATGGTCACCGCGACGGAGATCCTCGACCTGCTGCGGGCCCGCTTCGCGCTCACCCCGGAGCCGTCCGAGCGCCGGGGCGCGGCACCCGCCGAGCGCTGGCTGGTGGACGGCGGCCCCGGCCGGGTGGGCGTGATCGCCTCGGTCACCCGTCCGTTCTGCCGGGCCTGCGACCGCACCCGGCTGACCGCCGACGGCCAGGTGCGCAACTGCCTGTTCGCGACCGGCGAGACCGACCTGCGCACCGCGCTGCGCTCGGGCGCGGACGACGCCGAACTGGCCGCGCTGTGGCGGGCGGCGATGTGGGGCAAGAAGGCCGGGGCCGGGATCGACGACCCGGAGTTCCTCCAGCCCGAGCGGCCGATGTCCGCGATCGGCGGCTAGGCGGTCCCTCGGCGGCCGACCGGTTCCCGGACCGGTCCGCCCTTCCGGGCCGACTCGCCGGAACCCCGGACGGGTTGCTAGGCAGCCCCGCCGGAACTCTCGACGGTCTCGGGGGTCCAGTCGGCGAAGGCGACGACCTCCTTGAGGAAGCCGCGCACCCCGAGGAACTGGGAGAGGTGCTCGCGGTGCTCGTCGCAGGCGAGCCAGGTCTTGCGGCGGTCCGGGGTGTGCAGCTTGGGGTTGTTCCACACCAGCACCCAGCCGGCGCCCGTCCGGCAGCCCTTGGCGGAGCAGATCGGCGTCTGCGGGGTGTCCATCGGGCCGTCCTCAACGATTGGCGGGTGACGTCTGCACCGCCAGTCTGTCACGCCCCGCTCGGGCCGACCGGATCCGGGCATGGCGACGCCGGGCAGCCACGGGGGGAGCCGCCCGGCGTCGGTCCGTCGCTCCGACGGGGGATGCGGAGCGCGTACGCAGTATGTCACGCCACCACCCTCGGATGGGGAGGTCTTGCATGATTAATCTGAGCTTCTTTTGAGCTTTCGACGAGCTGAACGAGGGCGAAGCGGCGTGAAACGGACGGTCAGTCCACGTCCTGTGAAGGATCGGTGGGAACGGCCTTTGCCTCACCTGTACCGGCCTTCGCACCAGCCCCACCCGTCCCACCGGGGCCGAGCATCAGCGGGGTGTCGAGCGGGAAGTCGAAGGTGCTCGGCAGTCCCGGGGCCCGCTCCCGGCCCGCGTTGGCGATCAGCACCGCGAAGTACGGCAGCAGGACGGCCCCCGCCAGGGCGGCGAACGCCAGCACCCGCTGGACGTCCCACAGCACCACGGCGAGCAGCACGCAGGCCGTGCGGACCAGCATCGAGATGACGTAGCGGCGCTGGCGTCCCCGGACGTCCTCGGTGAGGCTGCTGCGCGCCCCCGTGATCCGGAAGACCCGCCCGTCGTCGGCGCTCTTGCCCATGTGTCCTACCGCCCTCGTCGCGCACCCGCGCGCCTGGCCGCGCGGCCTCCTCACGGTACGCCCGGGCACGGGTGGCGACGAGACCGGGTGGGCCGGACCCACCCGGTCGGGTACGCGAAGGGCCTGTCCGGCGGAGCGGACAGGCCCAACGGTGGCGGGCGCCGGCGCGGGGCGCGGCCCGGCGGGCTACGAGCGCCGGGAGAGGTACTGCGGGGGCACGGCGTCGGTGAGCCAGACGCCGTTCTCGCTGAGCCGGAACTCGTGGCCGGCCGCCGTCATCGCCGCCGCGTTCACGGTCAGCACCACCGGACGGCCGTGCCGGGCGCCGACCCCGGTCGCCGTCCCGGTGTCCGCCGAGAGGTGGACGTCCTGGCGGGCCATCGGGCGCAGGCCCTCGCGGAAGATCGCCGCCAGGTGCCGGTCGGCGGTGCCGTGGTAGAGCACCGGCGGTGGTACGGCGGCGGCCAGACCGAGGTCGACCGCCACCGTGTGGCCCTGATTGGCGCGGATCGAGAGACCGTCCGGCGAGTAGCCGAAGCGGCGCTTGTTGTTGGTCGCCACGACGTGGTCCAGCTCGGCCCGCGTGAGCGGCCTGCCCCGGGCGGCGAGCGCGTCGAGCAGCTCGTCGACCCGGACCCAGCCGGCCCCGTCCAGCGTGACCCCCACCAGCCCGGGCTCGTGCCGCAGGATGCGCGACAGCATCTTGCTCGATCTGACCATGCGCTTCTCGTCCATCATGTCTCTCGTATCCCCCGTTGGTCGGCGGCTAGGAGGCCCGGCTGACCGAGCTCATGTTGAAGTCCGTGACACGCACGGGTGGCATCGCGGTGCGGGTGACGTTGTCGCTCCATTCGCGGGGCAGGCAGCGTTCGGTGCGGCCCACCTCGGTGATCCGGTTCAGCAGGTCCACCGGGGACTCGTTGAACCGGAAGTTGTTGACCTCGCCGACGACCTCGCCGTTCTCCACCAGGTAGACGCCGTCCCGGGTGAGCCCGGTGAGCAGCAGCGTCGCCGGGTCCACCTCGCGGATGTACCAGAGGCAGGTGAGCAGCAGGCCGCGCTCGGTGCGGGCGATCATCTCGTCCAGGGTCGGCGCCGACTCCTGGTCGGCCGTCTCCAGGACGAGGTTGTCGATCGCCGGGCGCAGCGGCAGGCCGGTGAGGGCCGCCGCGTGACGGCTGGTGATCAGGTCGTTCAGCACGCCGTCGCGGATCCACTCGGTGGCGGCGACCGGCTGGCCGTTGTCGAAGACCGAGTAGTCCCCGCCGGTGGAGTGGGTGAGCACGAACGGCGCGGCCTCCAGGTGGGGCTCGTGCGGGTCGGAGCGCAGCGTCAGCGGCAGGCCGCTGAGCTTGTCGCCGATCCGGGTGCCCCCGCCGGGCTTGGAGAAGACCGTCCGGCCCTCCTGGGCGTCCCGGCCGCCGGAGGACCAGTTGAGGACGATCAGCAGGTCGGCCACGGCCGAGGGCGGCAGCAGCGCCTCGTACCGCCCGGCCGGCAGGTCCACCTTGCGGGCGCCCCAGCCGAGCCGCCTGGTCAGCTCGGTGTGCAGGGCGGCGACGTCGATGTCGGCGAAGTCCCGGGTGGACGCGCCCACCCAGGCGGAGCTGGACAGGTCGGCGGTCTTGGCGTTGATCTCGACCATGCCGGTGGGCTGGTCGTGGCGCAGCCGCAGACCGGTGGAGCTGCCCAGGTAGCTGGAGGTCATCTCGTGCCGGGCGAAGCCGTACAGCAGTTCGCCCTGGGCGGCGGCGCGGGCGAAGGCCTCGCCGAGGGCCGGGCCGAAGGCGTCGAACACCTCGACGGAGGTCAGCGCGGGCGGCTCGGTGAAGTCCGGCGAGGACGGCCGGTCGGCGATCAGCGGCTGGGCGTCCTCGGCCGGTCCGGCCGCGCGGGCGGCCTCCTCGGCGGCCCGCACCAGCTCCTCCACCTCCTGCTCGGTGACGGCCTCGCGGGAGACCACGCCGGAGGCGGTGCCCTCGGCGCCGGCCACGGTGGCGATCACGGTGAGGCGGCGGCCGCGGGTGACGCCGTTGGTGGTCAGCGCGTTGCCCGCCCAGCGCAGATTGGCGGTGGACTCCTCGTCGGCGATCACCACGCAGCCGTCGGCGCGGGAGAAGCCGAGCGCCAGCTCGACGAGTTCGTGGGGCTGCTTCGCGGTCATCAGTGACCCGCCTCCTGCTGGGTGTTGAGCACGTTGACGTTGCGGAACAGCGCCGACGGGCAGCCGTGGCTGACCGCCGCGATCTGACCGGGCTGCGCCTTGCCGCAGTTGAAGGCGCCGCCGAGGAAGTAGGTCTGCGGGCCGCCGACCGCCGCCATCGAGCCCCAGAAGTCGGTGGTGGTGGCCTGGTAGGCGAAGTCCTTGACCTGGCCCGCGAGTTCGCCGTTCTTGATGGCGTAGGCGCGCTGCCCGGTGAACTGGAAGTTGTACCTCTGCTGGTCGATCGACCACGAGCGGTCGCCCACGATGTACAGGCCGTTCTCCACCCCGGCGAACAGGCCCTCGGTGTCCGGGCCGTCGGCGGCCGGCTGCAGCGAGACGTTGGCCATCCGCTGCACCGGGACGTGCGCCGGGGAATCGGCGAAGGCGCAGCCGTTGGAGCGCTCGAAGCCCTTCAGCTCGGCGATGCGGCGGTCGAGCTGGTAGCCGACCAGGATGCCGTCCTTGATGAGGTCCCAGGACTGGGTGGCCACGCCCTCGTCGTCGTAGCCGATGGTGGACAGCCCGTGCTCGGCGGTGCGGTCACCGGTGACGTGCATCAGCTCGGAGCCGTACTTGAGCGAGCCGAGCTGGTCGAAGGTGGCGAACGAGGTGCCGGCGTAGGCGGCCTCGTAGCCGAGCGCGCGGTCCAACTCGGTGGCGTGGCCGATCGACTCGTGGATGGTCAGCCAGAGGTTCGTCGGGTCGATGACCAGGTCGTAGCGGCCCGCCTCGACGCTCGGGGCCCGCATCTTCTCGGCCAGCAGGACGGGCAGTTCGGCGAGCTCGGCGTCCCAGTCCCAGCCGGCGCCGGTGAGGCCGCGCCCGTCGGGGGACGACCCCCGGGCCCCCACGATGAACTCGTAGCCGCGGCCGACCGGCGGGGCCAGGGTCGTCATCGAGTCGAAGGCGCCGGTGCGCTCGTCGACCGAGGTGGCCTCCAGGTCGGAGTACACCCGGATCCGCTGCTGGGTGGTCACCGTGCCCGCGGTGTCCGCGTAGAACTTGTTCTCCTGGACGGTCCGCAGGGCCGCCCGGACGTGCGAGACGCCCTCGGCGGCCAGCAGCCGGGAGCTGCGCTCGGCGAGCAGGGCGGTCTTCTCGGCGTCCGGCACCTCGAAGGGGTTGACCTCGTACCCGGAGACCCAGGTGACGTCCCGGTGGACCGGCTCGTCGGCCAGCTCGACCCGCTCGGTGGAGCCGGCCGCCCGGCTGATCCCGCCGGAGAGCCGGGCCACCGCGACGGCCTGCTCGGCGACCCGGGCCGCCGCGTCGGGGGTGAGGTCGACGCCGGCGGCGAAGCCCCAGGCGCCGTCCAGCACCACCCGGACGGCGAAACCGAGCTGCACGCTGTCGGAGGTGCCGGCCGGACGCGCGTCGCGCAGCCGCCAGGAGGCACTGCGGATCCGCTCCAGGCGGAAGTCGGCGTGGCTCGCGCCCAGTTCGCGGGCTCGGGCGAGGGCGGCGTCCGCGAGCGGCCGCAGCGGCAGGGCGAGGAACAGCGGGTCGACGGCGCGCCCGTGAGGGGCGCCGGAGCGATCGGCCGGAGGGATCGGAGGCAATCGTGCTCCCAGGTCGCGGAGGGTGGCGGTGCGGCGCCACAGGGGCGCCCGCACCGCATCATTTCCCGTCCACCGGGTTTCCGGCCAGCGCATTTCTACCGGTGCGCCGCGGTTTCGGCCGGGACGATCCGGCCGCCGGGGCCCGCCCTCCCGGCGCGCCCGTCCGCCCGCCCGGCGCGCCCGCGCGAGCCGTCAGCCGACGGTCTCCCACCAGCCGTCCAGCTCCGGCGGGTTGTCGACGTCGACCCGCTCGCCGGGGCGCGGCACGACCAGCGGGACGGCCTGCTCCTTGGCGGCCTTCACCAGTCGCTCGATCGGCTCCGCCCACGGGTGCAGGCCCAGGTTGAAGGTGCACCAGTGGACGGGCACCAGCAGGCCGGCGGCCAGGTCCCGGTGCGCGAGGACGGCGTCCTCGGGGGTCATGTGGATGTCCGCCCAGGCGGCGTCGTAGGCGCCGATCTGGACCAGCGCGGCGTCGAACGGGCCGTGCTGGCCGCCGATCCGGGCGTAGCCCTCGAAGTAGCCGGAGTCGCCGGTGTAGAAGACCTTGCGGTTCGGGCCGGCGACCACCCAGGACCCCCACAGGGTGGTGTTGCGGGTCAGCCCGCGGCCGGAGAAGTGGTGCGCCGCGGTGAGGGTGAGCACCAGGTCGCCCAGGGTGCAGGTCTCGTCCCAGTCCAGTTCGATGATCCGGTGCTCGGGGACGCCCCAGCGGCGCAGGTGGGCACCGATGCCGAGCGGCACCGCGAAGGGCGCGGACTGGCTGCGCACCAGGCGCTTGACCGTCGCCATGTCCAGGTGGTCGTAGTGGTCGTGCGAGATCAGCACCGCGTCGACCTGCGGCAGCTCCTCCAGCTCCACCGGCACCGGGTGCAGCCGCTTGGGGCCGACGTGCGCGGCGGGGGAGCAGCGGTCGCTCCAGATCGGGTCGAGCAGCACCCGGAAGCCCTCGATCTCCACCAGCGCGGAGGCGTGCCCGTACCAGGTGACCTCCACGCCCTCGGAGGCCGGCCCGGGCGGGGAGACGGGGCGGACGGTCGGCACCGGACGGGCGGGGACGCGGCCGGCCCGCTCGAACAGCATCCGGCGGGCGGCGGCGCCGTCGAAGCCGGGGGCGCCGGCCGTGCGGGTGAGGGTGGAGGGCGCGTTGTGGAAGACGCCGTCGCGGTACTGCGGGGAGTTGCGCACCCGTTCCTCGCGCTCGCCGTCCGGCCGTCGCCCGAACGCGGCCGGCAGGTCGCGCAGCGCCCAGGCGGCCGTGCCCAGGCCGGCCGCCAGGGCGGTGAGGGCCAGCAGTCGTCCGCGTCGGTGGGTGCTCCCGGGCCGTGCCATGGTCATCCGCTCTGCCTTCGTCGCTCGCCGGGATGGTCGGGGATCGGTACGGCCGCTCCCGGGCCGGACCGCACCACGGGGGCAACGGGTGCGCCCGTCCGTGTTGTTCCCGTACAGTCGCCCCGATCCGGGCAGCGCCGGGGCCTGGGAGATGTCCGCCGCCGAGACGGTACGAGCGGGCACGGATTGTCGGATTGCGACAGATCCGCCGGGGAGGCGCTGTGGGAGCCCGATGCGCCGCCGCCGCCGACCGCCCGATAGCGTCACACTGCGTACGCATTCCGACGTACGTGCTCACACACGGAGAGAGGTGGATCGTTGAGCCGCTCGGTTCTCGTCACCGGAGGAAACCGGGGCATCGGCCTCGCGATCGCCCAGGCCTTCGCCGAAGCGGGCGACAAGGTGGCCATCACCAGCCGCTCGGGCGAGGTGCCCGAAGCGCTGGCCAAGTACGACGTCCTCGCGGTCCGCTGCGACATCACGGACGCCGCGCAGGTCGACGCCGCCTTCACCGAGATCGAGCAGAAGCACGGCGCGGTCGAGGTGCTGGTCGCCAACGCGGGCATCACCAACGACACCCTGCTGCTGCGCATGTCCGAGGAGGACTTCACCTCCGTCGTCGACACCAACCTGACCGGCACCTTCCGGGTGGTCAAGCGCGCCTCCAAGCTGATGATGCGTGCCCGGAAGGGCCGTGTCGTGCTGATCTCGTCCGTGGTGGGCCTGTCCGGCTCCCCGGGCCAGGCCAACTACGCCGCCTCCAAGGCCGGCCTGGTCGGCTTCGCCCGGTCGCTGGCGCGCGAGCTCGGCCCGCGCAACATCACCGTCAACGTGGTCGCCCCCGGCTTCGTCGACACCGACATGACCGCCGTGCTCAGTGACGAGCGCCGCGCGGAGATCGTCTCGGGCGTGCCGCTGGGCCGCTACGCGGCGCCCGCCGAGGTCGCCTCCACCGTGCGGTTCCTCGGGTCGGACGAGGCCGCGTACATCACTGGAGCCGTCATTCCCGTCGACGGCGGATTGGGCATGGGTCACTGATCATGAGCGGAATCCTCGAAGGCAAGCGGATCCTGATCACCGGTGTGCTGATGGAGTCCTCCATCGCCTTCCACACCGCCAGGCTCGCGCAGGAGCAGGGCGCGGAGATCATCCTCACCGCCTTCCCGCGTCCGAGCCTGACCGAGCGGATCGCCAAGAAGCTGCCGCACCCGGTCAAGGTGCTGGAGCTGGACGTCTCCAACCCGGAGCAGCTGGCCGGCATCGCCGACCAGGTCCGCGAGCACCTGCCGACCCTGGACGGCATCGTCCACTCGATCGGCTTCGCGCCGCAGGACGCGCTGGGCGGCAGCTTCCTGGACACCCCGTGGGAGTCCGTGGCCACCGCGATGCACGTCTCCGCGTACTCGCTGAAGTCGCTGACCACGGCGCTGCTGCCGCTGATGCAGGACGGCGGCTCGGTGGTCGGCCTGACCTTCGACGCGCAGTTCGCCTGGCCGCAGTACGACTGGATGGGCCCGGCCAAGGCCGCCCTGGAGTCGACCAACCGCTACCTGGCGCGCTACCTGGGCGAGCGGGACATCCGCTGCAACCTGATCTCGGCCGGTCCGATCGGCTCGATGGCCGCCAAGTCCATCCCGGGCTTCGGCGACCTGGCCGACACCTGGAACCACCGCTCCCCGCTGAAGTGGGACCTGAGCGACCCGGAGCCGGCCGGCCGCGGCATCGTCGCACTGCTGTCGGACTGGTTCCCGAAGACCACCGGCGAGATCATCCACGTCGACGGCGGTCTGCACGCCATCGGCGCCTGACGCTCCGCCCGTACGCCGCTGCCCGGCCCTCCCTCGCGGGGGTGCCGGGCAGCGGCGTTTCGTGCTTCGTTCGACCGGGGTGCTTCGTTCGGCCGGGGTTCTTCGTCCGGCCGGGCTTCTCGGGAAGGGGGCTTTCGGACCTCTTGAGAGCGGCCTTCCGGGAGGGGCCTCCTGGGACGGGGCGGCCGGGGGTCGGGCCGGTGGGCGGTCAGGCCTCGGCGGGGGCGCAGCCACCGGGGGCGGCGCGGCCGGCCTCGACGGCGGCGCGCTCGGTGTCACCGGCCCGGATCGCCTCCAGGATGGCCTGGTGGCCGATGTAGCGCTCCGCGATCAGCTCGGGGCCGACGTCGTGCCGCAGGAGCTCGCGGGTGGCCTCGCCGAGGTCGGCGTAGACGGCGAGCAGGACGTCGTTGTGGGCGGCGGCCACCACGGCCTGGTGGAAGGCGGCGTCGGCCTGGACGAAGTCCTCGGCGCCGCCGGAGTGCCAGGCGGCCTCCCGGCGGGCCAGCGCGCCGTCCAGCAGCTCCAGGTCGTGCGCGGTGCGGCGGCGGGCGGCGAGGGCCGCCGCCGAGGTCTCCAGCGCCGAACGGAGCTCGGCGACCTGGCCCTGGTCGGCGTCGGCGAAGCGGCGGTGCATCACTCCGGCCAGCTCGCTGGTGGCCAGCACGTACGTGCCGGAGCCCTGCCTGATGTCGAGCAGTCCGTTGTGGGCGAGGGCGCGGACGGCCTCGCGGACGGTGTTGCGGGCGACGCCGAGCTGTTCGACCAGGGCGGCCTCGGTGGGGATGCGCGAGCCGACCGGCCACTCCCCGGACGTGATCTGGGCACGCAGCTGTGCGATCACCTGGTCGGACAGCGGGGTGCGCCTCGGCGAGGACAGCGCCACGGGGGACTCCTTGACGGCTACGGCTCGGATGGGGCCTGGGTGGGAAGTGGCCGGACGATGAACGGTCGGCACATCATGCCAATTCCAAGGTGCATCAATTCATCCCATCATTCTATGATGCTGTCCATGCCCGCAGCAGACACCACCGCTTCCGCCCGGACCGAGAGCCGGACACCGACCGCCGAGCGGCCCGCCGCCTCCGGCTCGGCCAAGTACCTGGGCTGGCTGTTCGCCGTCGCGATCGCCGCCGCCGCCTTCAACCTGCGCCCCGTGGTCACCAGCCTCGGGCCGCTGCTCAAGCAGGTCCGCGACGACCTCGGGATGAACCCGACGCTCGCCGGGCTGCTCACCGCCGTCCCGTCGCTGTGCTTCGGGCTGTTCGGCTTCGCCGCGCCCGCGGCGGCCCGTCGGATCGGTCCGATCGCGGTCGTCACGGCGGGCATGGGCGCCATCACGGCGGGCGTGCTGGCCCGCTCGTTCGCCGGGGGCACTGCCGTGTTCCTGCTGCTCACCGCCCTCGCCCTGGCCGGGGTGGCGGTCTCCAACGTGCTGCTGCCGGTGGTGATCAAGCGGTACTTCCCGGACAAGGTCGGGCCGATGATCGGCCTCTACTCGATGGCGCTGTCCGCCGGCACCGCGCTGGCCGCGGCCGTCACCGTGCCGCTGACCACGTCGCTCGGCGGCGACTGGCGCTACGGCCTGGGTGTCTGGGCCGTCCTGGGAGCGCTCGCCCTGGTGCTCTGGCTGCTGGTGCTGATCGCCAAGCGGGAGCGCGGCGAGCGGGCCGACGGCGCCGCCGCCCCCGTCCGGCTGCCGATCACCCGCAGCCGGACCGCCTGGGCGCTGGCCGGGTACTTCGGCCTCCAGGCCACCGGCGCGTACGTGGTCATGGGCTGGATGTCGCAGATCTTCCAGGACGCAGGCATCGGCGAGGGCACCACCGGGGTGCTGCTCGCGGTCACCATGGTGATCGGCGTGCCGGTCTCCTTCGTGCTGCCCAACCTGGCCGCACGGCGCGGCGACCAGCGGCTGTTCGTGGTCGTGCTGGCCTGCTGCGGCATCGCCGGGTACGCGGGGCTGGCACTCGCCCCGGCCGGGGGCGCCTGGCTCTGGGCGGTCCTGCTGGGCCTGTCCAACTGCGCCTTCCCGCTGGTGCTGACCATGATCGGACTGCGGGCCCGGTCGGCGGGCGGGGTCGCGCAACTCTCCGCCTTCGCCCAGGGCATCGGCTACCTGGTGTCCATCCCGGGCCCGATCCTGGTCGGCTGGCTCTACGGGGCCACCGGCGAGTGGTACTGGCCGCTGGGCTTCCTGTCGCTGCTGCTGGTGCCGCAGATGCTGTTCGGCCTGCGCGCCGCGCGGGCCCGGCACATCGAGGACGAGGCGGTGCGCCCGGCGGAGCGGGCCGAGGCCTGACAGCCTGACACCGAGCGGCCGGACGCGGGGGTGGGGCCCGGGGCCCGGGGCCCGGGCCCCGGGCCCCGGGCCCCGGGCCCGACGGTGAAGGTCAAGGCCCGGCCAAGGGGGTGGGGCCAGCGGACGGCGGGCGTGTTCGGGATGGGAGAATTCCGGACATGCCCGTTCTCGATCCCAATCCCACCGACGGCCGCAAGCAGCTCGGCCGCATCGCCCTCGCCTTCTCCGCCATCGTGGTGCTGGTGGCGCTCATCGCCACCGTCGCGGCCTCGATCGGCTGACGGACGCCTCTGCGCCCCTGCGCCCGTACTCCACCCGATGCTCCGGTGAACGGGACACGGTGACACTCGTCGTCCCTCGGAGTGGCGGCGTCCGGGAGCATCGCGCCGCCGGGCCGCTTTTCTGCCAAGCTTGCTGGGTATGAGCGCCGACACGCCCCGCAGGATCATCGTTCTCCGCCATGCCAAGGCCGACTGGCCGAACGGCGTGGACGACCACGACCGGCCGCTGGCCGACCGGGGCCGTCACCAGGCCCCGGACGCCGGCCGCTGGCTGGTCGACTCCGGCATCAACCCCGACTACGTGCTCTGCTCCACCGCGCTGCGCACCCGAGAGACCTGGAAGCTGGCGGTGCACGAGCTGCCGCAGCGGCCCCTCAAGACCGTCTACGAGGAACGGGTCTACGAGGCGAGCCCCGGCGAGATCATCGCCGTGCTCCAGGAGACCCCGGAGGAGTACTCGGACGTGGTGCTGGTCGGTCACAACCCGGGTGTGCTGGGTCTGACCCAGGTGCTGGCCGGGGACGCGGGCGACCGGGACGCGCTGGAGCGGCTGCGACTCGGTGGCTTCCCGACGGCGGCGATCGCGGTGCTCAGCTTCAGCGGCTCCTGGAAGGGCGTCGAGCCGGGCGTGGCCGAGCTGGTCTCGTACCACACGCCGCAGGACTGACCCCGGGAACGCAGGTGAGGGGCGCGCGGATGCGATCCGCGCGCCCCTCGTCTGTGTCCGCAGGCCGTACGGTCCGTGTCCGCGGGCCGCGCGCCTTCCTCGGGCTGTTCCTCGGGCCTCACTCCACCGGCCGTTGCCGGGCCGGCTCCTACTCGGTCTCGGTCGGGGTGCCGTGCAGCGCGTCGGCCGCCTCGACCTCCTCACGGGTGATGCCCAGCAGGTACAGCACGGTGTCCAGGAACGGTACGTTCACCGCGGTGTCGGCGGCCTCGCGCACCACCGGCTTGGCGTTGAACGCCACCCCGAGGCCGGCCGCGTTCAGCATGTCCAGGTCGTTGGCGCCGTCGCCGATCGCCACCGTCTGCTCCAGCGGCACCTTCGCCTGCTCGGCGAAGCGGGCCAGCCAGCGGGCCTTGCCCGCCCGGTCCACGATCTCGCCGACCACCCGGCCGGTGAACCTGCCGTCCACCACCTCCAGGGTGTTCGCGGCCGCGAAGTCCAGGCCCAACTGCTCCACCAGGTGGTCGGTGACCTGGGTGAAGCCGCCGGACACCACCGCGACCTGGTAGCCGAGGCGCTGAAGCGTACGGATCAGGGTGCGCGCGCCCGGCGTGAAACGGACCTCGGCGCGGACCTTCTCGGTCACCGAGGCGTCCAGCCCGGCCAGCAGCGCCACCCGGGCCCGCAGCGACTCGGCGAAATCCAGCTCGCCGCGCATCGCCGCCGCCGTCACCTCGGCGACCTCCTCCTCGCAGCCCGCGTGGGCGGCGAACAGCTCGATCACCTCGTCCTGGATGAGCGTGGAGTCGACGTCCATGACCACCAGGCGCTTGGCCCGGCGCTCCAGTCCGGCGGCGACCACCGCGACGTCCACCCGCTGGGTGGCCGCCTCCTGGGCCAGCGCGGCCCGCAGCTCGTCGGTGGCCACACCGGAGACGGCCAGCTCGACCGCCGTCACCGGGTACTTGGCGAGCCGGAAGACACGGTCGATGTTGCCCCCCGAGGCGGTGATCCGGGAGGTGAGCGCGGAGACGGCGGCGGCGGTCAGCGGATTGCCGAGCACCGTGACGTGCGAACGGCCCTCACGGCGCGGCCGGTTGTCACCGATGCCGGAGAGGATCTCGGCCTGGAGCTTCTGCTCGTCGGCCCAGCGGTGGACGGTGGCCCGCAGCCCACCCTCGGCGGCCGGTACGGGGGGCGGGGTGACCAGCGCGCAGAGCGTGATGCGGCCACGGGTCACGACCTGCTCGATGTCGATGACGTCGACGCCGAAGCCGGCCAGCGTCGCGAAGAGGCCGGCAGTGATGCCGGGGCGGTCCTTGCCGAACACCTTGACGAGCAGGGTGCGCTCGTCCGCGGTCCGGTGCTGGGCGGCGGGGAGGGGCTCAGCGGCCAGGGGCGATGCGTTCATGGTGCCTCCCACGCTACCGGGCGCCCGACGGCCCGGGGGCACCCGTCCCACCTCGCGGGACGGCGCGGTCCGGGGTCGGTAGCAGCCTGGTCACAGTCGCCCGGGCCGACTTTCACCGGCGGTCGGCGGGCTGGAATGATTCCCCCCGTCAGTCAGAGAAACATCGCAGCCCCGGCCGGGGGCCACAATTCGGGGGAACCGAGAGAGCGGGGCAGGCGAGCAGTGCCGCAACTCGTCATTGAGATCAACGGACAGCAGCGGACTCTGGAGCCCGGGCGGTCCTACACCATCGGGCGCAACCCTCAGTCGGACTTCCCGTTCGAGGACGCCAGGGTCTCCTGGCAGCACGGGACCATGAGCTTCAACGGCAGCGGTTGGCAGCTGGACGACCACGGCAGCACCAACGGAACGTACGTGGCCGGGGCCCGCACCCTGCAGGCCCAGCTGTTCCCCGGTGCCGTGGTCAACCTGGGCAACCCGGAGAACGGCCCCCGGCTCGGCTTCTCCGCACCCGTGCACGCCGCCGCTCCGCAGGCCGCGGCTCCACAGGCCACCCCGATGCACGAGGCCGCCACCAGCCGCGGCCCGGTGCCCACGCCCCAGCAGCCCGCCCCGCAGCAGGGCTGGCCGCAGCACGACCCGTACCAGCAGCCGCAGCAGCAGGCCTGGCCCGGGCAGCCGCAGGCCCAGCCGCCGTTCCCGCAGCAGCAGTACGCGCCGCCGCAGGCCCAGCCGGCCCCGCAGCAGCCCCAGCCCCAGCACGGTGGCTTCCCGCAGCAGCAGGATTTCCAGGCCCCGCCGCAGCACGGTGGCGGCGGGCCGCAGCCGACCATCATCCGCAACCTGACGTCGTCGATGCGCACCGCCCGGATCGGTCGTGCGCTCGACAACGACATCGTGGTGTCCGACCTCCAGGTCTCCCGCCACCACGCCGAGCTGCGTCAGCTCCCGGACGGCCGCTACGAGATCGTCGACCTCGGCAGCCACAACGGCATCTTCCTCAACGGCCAGCGGGTGCAGCGTCAGCTGATGGGCCCGCAGGACCGGCTGACCGTCGGCCACTCCAGCTTCGTCCTGGTCGGCGACCAGCTGCAGGAGTTCGTCGACACCGGTGCGGTCTCCTTCTCCGCCCGCCACCTGACCGTCGAGGTCGACCACAAGGGCGGCAAGAAGGTTCTGCTCGACGACGTCAGCTTCGGCGTCCCGGAGAAGTCCCTGGTCGCGGTCATCGGCCCGTCCGGCTCCGGCAAGTCCACGCTGCTGCGCGCCCTCACCGGCTACCGCCCGGCCGACCGCGGCGAGGTCCTGTACGACGGCCGCAACCTCTACAAGCAGTTCGCCGAGCTCCGCTCGCGCATCGGCCTGGTGCCGCAGTCCGAGATCCTGCACCGCGAGCTCACCGTCCGGAAGGGCCTCAAGTACGCCGCCCAGCTGCGTTTCCCCGGCGACACCGAGGCGCGCGAGCGCGAGGCCCGGATCGACGAGGTGCTGTACGAGCTGCGCCTGGACAAGCGTGCCGACAACAAGATCACCGCGCTCTCCGGCGGCCAGCAGAAGCGTGTCTCGGTCGCCCTGGAGCTGCTCACCAAGCCCTCGCTGATCTTCCTGGACGAGCCCACCTCGGGCCTCGACCCGGGCATGGACCGCGAGGTCATGCAGATGCTGCGCGGCCTCGCCGACGACGGCCGCACCATCCTTGTCGTCACCCACTCGGTGGCCGAACTCGCACTCTGCGACCGGCTGCTCGTGATGGCGCCGGGCGGCTCGGTGGCCTACTTCGGCCCGCCGGACGAGGCGCTGCACTTCTTCGGGTACGAGACCTGGGCGGACGTCTTCCAGGCCTTCGAGAACTACCCGGACCACGACTGGGCCGGCCGCTACCGCGGCTCGGTGCACTACCAGCAGTACTCCGCGCCCACCGTGGAGGCGGGCGAGGTGCAGCACGTCCAGGTCGCCCAGGAGGCGGTCAAGCCGCCGAAGCCGCAGAGCTGGGGCTCGCAGCTGTGGACGCTGATGCGCCGCTACATGTCGGTGCTCGCCTCGGACCGCGGCTTCCTCGCGCTGTCAGTGCTGCTGCCCGCCGTCATCGGCGCGGTCAGCGTGCTGATCCCCAACGAACCGGGGCTCGCGCCCAACCCCAAGACGCAGCTCCACCTCAACAGCGGCGCCGCGACGATCATGCTGATCCTGGCGATCGGCGCCTGCTTCTCCGGGGCGGCCAACTCGGTCCGCGAGTTGATCAAGGAACGGGCGATCTACGAGCGGGAACGAGCCACCGGGCTCTCCCGCTCGGCGTACATGATGTCCAAGATCATCGTGCTGGGCTTCTTCAGCGTGATCCAGGGCGCCATCATCTCCGCCGTCGGCTTCCTGCCGCGCAAGCTCCCCGAGCACGGCCTGATCGTCAAGAACCTGCCGATCATCGAGATGACCATCGGCATGATCCTGCTGAGCTTCGCCGCGATGATGTTCGGCCTGATGATCTCCGCGCTGGTGAAGACCGCCGAGAAGACCATGCCGCTGCTGGTCATGTTCGCCATCGTCCAGGTCGTCTTCACCGGCTGCCTCTTCCAGATCTTCAGCAAGCCCGGACTGGAGCAGGTCGCCTGGCTGATGCCGGCCCGTTGGGGCACCGGCATCGTGTCCACCACGCTCGACCTGTCCGTGCTCATGGGCCCCTGGAACAAGGACTTCCAGAACCCCAACTACGACCCGCTCTGGAAGCACAGCGTCGCCCAGTGGGCGATCGACGCGGGTGTGCTGATCGCCATCTCCGTCGCCATCGGCGTCCTCGTGACCCGGCTCCAGCGCCGGCACGAGCCCGAGGTCATGCAGAAGGGCTGACCCCTTCTCCGACTCTCCGGCGGCAGGCCGAGGGGCGGCTCTCCCAACAGGGAGGGCCGCCTCTCGGCCTTCCGGGCGCTCTCACGAGGCTCCGGGCGGGCCCTGCGGCCTAGGTCCCCGGACCTGGGCCCGGGGCGGCCGCGGACGGACGCGGCGGTCGCCGGGGCGGCGGTAGTTTGGCGGTATGTCCAGCACCACCGGAGACCACCGGACCCACCGGGGCCCGCTGCCCGCCTGCGAACCCTGCCTGTCCGGGATCGAGGCCGTCAGCCAGGCACTGCTCGCCATGAGCCGGCACCTGGAGGTCCGTGAGGTGCTGCGCCGCATCACCGCTTCCGCCAGGGGACTGCTCGGCGCCGAGTACGCGGCCCTGGGCGTGCCCGACGACCACGGGGGCTTCGCCCAGTTCGTGGTCGACGGTGTCACCGACGAGCAGTGGCGGGCGATCGGCCCGCTGCCCCGACAGCACGGTGTACTCGCCGCGATGCTGCACGAGACCGGCCCCACCCGGCTGGTGGACGTCCGCAAGGCACCCACCTTCGAAGGATGGCCCGCAGCCCACCCCGACATGGACGCCTTTCTGGGCATGCCGATCCTGGACACCGACGCGGCCGAGGACGAGTCGCAGGTGATGGGCGTCATCTTCCTCGCCAACAAGCGTGGCGGTGGCCTCTTCACCGATCACGACGAGGAGCTCCTGCGGATCCTCGCCGCGCACGCGGCCCTCGCACTGTCCAACGCCCGACTGTACGAGCGCAGCCGCGAGCTCACGCTGGCCGGCGAGCGTGCCCGGATCGCCCACGACCTGCACGACGCCGTCTCGCAGAAGCTCTTCTCGCTCCGGCTCACGGCCAAGGCGGCCGCCAAGCTCGTCGACCGCGACCCCGTCCGGGCACGTGCCGAGCTCGCCGAGGTCGCCCGTCTCGCCGCCGAGGCTGCCGACGAGCTGCGCGCGGTCGTCGTGGAGCTGCGTCCCGCAGCCCTGGAGGAGGACGGGCTCAGCGCCACTCTCGCCTCCCAGGTGCAGGTCCTGGACCGGGCGCACACCGCTGACGTCGCCTTCGTCGCCGACGGGGTCCGGGCGCTGCCGCCTGCCCAGGAGGCCGCACTGCTGAGAGTCGCCCAGGAGGCGCTGCACAACGCGCTGCGCCACTCCGGCGCCCGCAGGGTCACCGTCACCCTGGCAGGGACGCCTGCGCGCGGTGCGGTGCTGCGCGTGCACGACGACGGGCGCGGCTTCGATCCGGAGTCCGTCCGGCGAGCAGGCCGTCACCTCGGCCTGGCCTCGATGCGCGACCGCGCGGCCGCCGTCGGCGGCACACTCACCCTGGAATCGGCCCCCGGTCAGGGGACGCTCGTCGAGATGGAGGTCCCCGGTGCCTGAGAGCACACCGTCGATCCGTGTCCTGTTGGTCGACGACCACCAGGTGGTTCGGCGCGGGCTGCGCACTTTCCTGGAGGTCCAGGACGACATCGAGGTGGTCGGGGAGGCCGCCGATGGGGCGGAGGGTATTGACCGGGCCCGTGAGCTCGACCCCGATGTCGTCCTGATGGACCTCAAGATGCCCGGCGTCGACGGCATCGAGGCGCTGCGCACGCTCAAGGGCGAGGGCAGCCGCGCCCGGATCCTGATCGTCACAAGCTTCACCGAGCACCGCACGATGGTTCCCGCGCTGCGGGCCGGTGCGGCCGGGTACGTCTACAAGGACGTGGACCCGGAGGCGCTGGCCGGGGCGATTCGTTCGGTGCACGCCGGTCATGTTCTGCTCCAGCCCGAACTGGCCGAGGCCCTGCTCGCCGACGACGGCCCGCGCGTTCCGCAGGGTCGAGGTGGCACGCTCACCGAGCGCGAGCGCGAAGTGCTCGGACACATCGCCGATGGCCGCTCCAACCGGGAGATCGCCCGCAGTCTGCACCTCTCGGAGAAGACGGTGAAGACCCATGTGTCCAACATCCTCATGAAGTTGGACCTGGCCGACCGCACCCAGGCGGCACTCTGGGCCGTTCGTCACGGCGAGGCCCGCGACGGGTAGCGCGCCAGGGGCGCGACGTACTGGTGCGGGCGCCGTGCCGATCGGCAGGTTTTCGGCCAGGCAGGGCGTCAAACGGTGGTCCAGCATGTGCCGTTCGGCAGGGTTGGCCCGAATTCAGGTGATCCATCGCCATTCGGGTGTGCCAGGCTGATCGCCGACACCGATCCCGAGGGAGGGCCGGATGAACGCGATGCGCAATCAGTGCGGGCCTGTCGTGCTGGCCCGTGAGCTTGAGGTGACATGCCGCCTGTTCGACGAGCCTCCGATGTCCGGGCCTGGGTCGCAACCGACTGCCGAGGACGGAGACCGAGGGCGGGCGCCAGGACGCCCCTTGTCCGGATGTCAGGTGGCGAGGGCAGAGAATCGTGCAACAGAGGCCGTCGAGCGCACAGCGAGGTTGGCCCGGGAGACAGCCCGAGACCGGGAGGCCTACGGGCCGGAGCTGCTGAGACGCCGACTGCGGATGCGGCGTTGGCAGTTCAACCTGGCACGGGAACGTGAACTGATCCCCGAGCCGGACCTCGACAACGGCACCTGGTCGGCGCTCGTCGAGGTACAGCTGAAGGCCCGCACCGAGGAGATCATCCTTGCGCTCGGCGCCGTGCCGCCCGTGGGGGCGGCCAAGGCGGCCACGGTGTTGGGCCACACCACAGGTCTGCTGGTGATCGCCGAGGACATCAGGCGGCTCGCCGCCGCAGGAGAGCTACGCCCCTGCGGCGGATACCGGGGCTGGCCGACCTACAGCCGGGAGGCCTTGGCCGCCGTCCCGTATGCCGTGGTGCAGCAGACTGTCACGGAGCGCATGCACAAGGCTGCGGCCACGGCACGGGCCGCGGCCGAGGGGCTGGAACGGAGACTCGCGGAGAGCTACTCGGCGGAGGAGGCAGCCGAAGTCCTGGGGTGGCCCCGGTGCCGGCTGGTGGCCACGACGGCACAGGGAAGCCTGACCGCCGGGCCCGACGGCAGATACGAGCGCGCCGAGGTGATCGCGCTCGCCACCGTCGACTCCGGGGCCCAGCACCTCTCAGCGATCGTCTCGCTCGTCCACGAGGGCGTTGTAGGCGGCGACCTGGGCGCGCCGGGCGGTGCGCCGCAGCGGGGCCAGGGCGGATTGGCGGGCCGCCATCTCGGAGGCGCTGACGGCAGCGCCGTGGCCGCCGGAGGCGATGGAGAGCAGGGCGGACACCTGGCGGGCCGACTCCAGGACACGGACGGCCCGGGGCGGGTACCCGGGAGCGAGCAACTCGCTGTGGCCACGACGGCGGTAGGCATCCAGGGCGCGCAAGGCCTCAGGTCCGGCGCCGGCCACGTCGAGGCGGGCGAGCATGACGGTCGCCTCCCGCAGCCCGTCGGCCAGTTCACGTTCGGCCTCGTGGAGCGACGGCACGTCCGCCGGAGGTGTGTCGTTGACCTCGGAACAACGCCACAGCACGGTGGCCGAGCGGTCGCCGGCCGGGCCGTACACGTCCACCTCCGGCACCAACCCGAGAGGTGCGCCCACCGCCAGGACGGCCTCGCCCGCACTCATGGCCTGCTCGTTGAAGGCCTTCGGACCGGTCAGCCCGAGCGGATGCCCGGCTGAGGGCAGCGCGAGACGTAGACCCTTCACGCCGAGCACCCGCAGCCGCCCCAGCGCCCAGGTCAGCCCGTGCTGCTCGCCGGGCTCGTCGCCGGGCAGTCCGGTGACCCGGTGGATCTCGTCCCGGCCCAGGACGGCCGTGGCGGCGTCGTCCGGCGGCACCAGGCCTGCCAGCAAGGCGTTGCCCCATGCGGTGAGCCGCCCCGAACGGGGCTCTTCGTACGGATTGTCGGCAGGAGTCACGAGCATCCGGCCAGCCTACGGAATCGGCGGTCATCCGCGTGGCGTAGGTTTGCCCATGCGTGTGCGGCGCACCCACCCCGTGCCCACCGGCTGCCGGAGTAGGCTCGCCGCCCGCACCGACGGCCGAGAATCTTGTTTTTTGGGGAAGGCGTAGGCATGAGCGACGTGCTGGAGCTGGTGGACGTATCCGTGGTCCGGGAGGGGCGCGCGCTGGTCGACCAGGTCTCGTGGTCCATCTCCGAGGGCGAGCGTTGGGTCATCCTGGGCCCGAACGGCGCCGGCAAGACCACGCTGTTGCAGATCGCCTCCTCGTACCTGTTCCCGACCTCGGGCAAGGTCACGGTGCTGGGTGAGAAGCTCGCCGAGATCGACGTCTTCGAGCTGCGTTCCCGGATCGGCCTGGCCGGCGCCGCCATGTTCGACAAGCTGCCGGCCGAGCAGACCGTGCTCCAGACCGTCCTCACCGCCGCGTACGGCATGACGGTCAGCTGGCAGGAGACCTACGAGCAGTCGGACGAGGTCCGCGCCCTCGTCCTGCTCGACCGCCTCGGCATGGCCAATCTCACCGACCGCAAGTTCGGCACCCTCTCCGAGGGCGAGCGCAAGCGCACCCTGATCGCCCGCGCCCTGATGACCGACCCCGAGCTGCTGCTGCTCGACGAGCCTGCCGCCGGCCTCGACCTCGGTGGCCGCGAGGACCTGGTCCGCCGGCTCGGCGCGCTCGCCCAGGATGAGTTCGCCCCGGCAATGGCGATGGTCACCCACCACGTCGAGGAGATCGCGCCGGGCTTCACCCACGTCCTGATGATCCGACAGGGGAAGGTGCTCACGGCCGGCCCGATCGACACCGAGCTGACCGCCCGTAATCTCTCCAAGTGCTTCGGCCTGCCGCTCACCCTGGAGCGGCACGGAGACCGCTGGTCGGCCCAGGGTCTGCCGCTGGGCTGAGGCCCCTTCGTCCGCTCATCCGGAAGGCCGTCGGAAACCGGTCGCACGCGCGACCGGTTTCCGCCCCTCGACCTGCGGGAACTGTCCGCTTCGAAGGCCTTCGCTCCCTAGGATGGACGTGTGGACAGCTGGATCTGGTGGCTCCTGGCCGCCGCAGGGCTCGGCATACCGTTGGTGCTCACGGCGATGCCGGAGTTCGCCATGTTCGCGGTCGGGGCGCTGGCCGCCGCCGTCGTGGCCGCGCTGGGCGGGGGAGTGGTCGCCGAGACCCTGACCTTCGTCGTCGTCTCGGTCGCACTGGTGGTCTTCGTCCGCCCGATCGCCTACCGGCAGCTTCAGAAGGGCCCGCAGGTCAAGATGGGCATCGAGGCGCTCCAGGGCGCCACCGCGGTCGTCGCGGAAACCGTCGACGGGGAGGGCGGGCGGATCAAGTTGAACGGTGAGATCTGGTCGGCCCGTGCGCTCCACCCGGGCCAGGTGTACCAGCCTGGACAGCAGGTCGACGTCGTCGAAATCCAGGGCGCGACCGCCCTGGTCGTCTAGGGGAGAGTCCGTGGAACCCGTCCTTATCGTTTTGGTCGTCCTGGTCGTGGTGGCCTTCATCGCGCTGATCAAGACGATCCAGGTCATCCCGCAGGCCAGCGCCGCGATCGTGGAGCGCTTCGGCCGCTACACCCGGACGCTCAACGCAGGGCTGAACATCGTCGTCCCGTTCATCGACCGCGTCCGCAACCGGATCGACCTGCGCGAACAGGTCGTGCCGTTCCCGCCGCAGCCGGTGATCACCCAGGACAACCTGGTCGTCAACATCGACACCGTCATCTACTACCAGGTGACCGACCCCCGCGCCGCGACGTACGAGGTCGCCAGCTACATCCAGGCGATCGAGCAGCTGACTGTCACCACGCTGCGCAACATCATCGGCTCGATGGACCTGGAGTCCACGCTGACCTCGCGAGAGGTCATCAACGCCGGCCTGCGCGGTGTCCTGGACGAGGCCACCGGCAAGTGGGGCATCCGGGTCAACCGTGTCGAGCTGAAGGCGATCGAGCCGCCGACCTCCATCCAGGACTCGATGGAGAAGCAGATGCGCGCCGACCGGGACAAGCGCGCCGCGATCCTCACCGCCGAGGGCCAGCGCCAGGCCCAAATCCTCAAGGCCGAGGGTGAGAAGCAGGCCGAGGTGCTCAAGGCGGAGGGTGAGGCGCAGGCCGCGGTCCTGCGCGCGGACGGTGAGGCGGCCGCGATCCGGACGGTCTTCGAGGCCATCCACGACGGCGACGCCGACCAGAAGCTGCTCGCCTACCAGTACCTCCAGACCCTGCCCGAGCTGGCCAAGGGCGACTCCAACAAGCTCTGGATCATCCCCAGCGAGGTCGGCGACGCGCTCAAGGGCCTCGGCGGTGCCTTCACCGGCCTGACCGGCAACGGCGGGGTGAACGGCGGCGCGGTCGCGGCGCCCAGTGTCCCGCAGACGGTCCCGGCCGCCACCCAGGTGCCGTTGGACCCGGCGTCCGGCCCGCGGCCGGTGGACACCGAGAAGGGCGCCGCCCGTCCCCGGGTGGACCCGGCCCGGGAGTACCCGAAGATCGACCCGGAGTGATCGGCCGGACCGTGCTTCGCCGAGGGCCCGCTGCCGAGAGGTGGCGGGCCCTCGGCCTTTCACGGTGCCGAAGCGCACGTACTGGGCACTGTGGCGTGCGTCCCGAATCGTGGGCGGGTCTGGTCGGCCCGCAGGGCCGTCCGGCATGATCCCCTCGGACAGGACCGAGAGGAGAGGTGACCCATGACGCTCTGGGAGTCGATCGCTGTCCTGGTGGCCGGCGTCGGCGCCGGGATGATCAACGTGATCGTCGGCTCCGGCACGCTGATCACCTTCCCGGTCCTGCTCGCCGTGGGCATCCCACCGGTCACCGCCAATGTCTCCAACTCCTTCGGCCTGGTCCCCGGCTCGCTCAGCGGGGTGATCGGGTACCGCCGCGAACTGGCCGACCAGGGGCGCCGCGTGCTGCGGATGGGCACCGCCTCCCTGTTCGGTGGGCTGCTCGGTGCGCTGCTGTTGATCAAGCTGCCGAGCGGGGCCTTCGACGCGATCGTCCCGGCGCTGATCCTGCTGGCGCTCGTCCTGGTGGTGATCCAGCCCCGGGTGGCCAAGGCCGTCGCCGCCCGCCGCGGCCCCGGTGGCGATCCGGACGGCAGCCCGGTACTGCTGGTCGGGGTGTTCCTGACCGGCATCTACGGCGGCTACTTCGGTGCCGCGCAGGGCGTGCTGCTGATGGCGCTGATGGGCATGCTGCTCCAGGAGGAGCTCCAGCGGATCAACGCGGTGAAGAACGCCCTGGCGCTGATCGTGAACGCGGTCGCCGCGCTCTTCTTCCTCTTCACCTCGACCGTGAACTGGGCCGCCGCCGGTCTGATCGCGGCGGGTTCGCTGGTCGGCGGCCTGCTCGGGGCCAAGGTCGGCCGCCGTCTCCCGCCGACCGCGCTGCGCGTTGTCATCGTGGTGGTCGGCCTCGTGGCCGTCACCAAGCTGTTGTTGAGTTGAACGACCGTCAGACCGTATGCAGATCGGAGGAGTACGCCATGGCCCTTGAGATGCGTGAGAGCTGCGAGCGCTGCGCGGTGTCGCTGACCGCGGACGGCCGCGCCTCGATATGTTCCTACGAGTGCACCTTCTGCCCGGACTGCACCGAGGCCATGGCCGCCACCTGCCCCAACTGCGGCGGCGAGCTGGTGGCCCGTCCGCGCCGGAAGGCCGCCTGACACCGGTTCCCGGGCGCCTGAACGGCCCGGAACCCCGGCCCCGGAGCCCCGGCCCCGGAGCGACGACCGACCGGACGACCCACCAGGAGTGCGGCGATGAGCAGCAGGGCGCGGCTGAACGAGGACGAGATCACGGCAGCCCTGGCGGCGCTGCCCCAATGGAAGCGGGAGGGCGACAGCATTGCCCGTACCGCCGACGCGCCGGACTTCCCGGCGGCGATCCGGGTGGTCGGCTCCGTTGCCGAGCAGGCCGAGGCGCTTGACCACCACCCCGACATCGACATCCGCTGGCGATCGCTGCGCTTCGTCCTGTCCACCCACAGCGCCGGCGGCCTCACCGGGCTGGACTTCACCCTCGCAGCCCGGATCGACGAGGCCCTGCGCGTCGAGTCGGCGGCCTGACGCGGCACGACCGAGGAGCCCGGGCCCGTCCGACCGAGGGCCCGGGCCGCCTCTCCGGGTGGGCGTGAGATGCTGACTGCCGCATCGGCAGGCAGGTGGCTCGGGAGGGACGGAACGGATGGCGCAGGAGCCCTTCGGAGACGCCCACCCCCAACAGCCGTGGCCGTCCGAGGGCCACTCGGACTGGCAGAACGGCGGGCACAGCGGGCACGGCGGGTACTCCGAGCAGCAGCAGACGGCGGAGCAGCCGTCGCAGTGGCAGCCGCAGCAGCAGGCGGGTTACGGCTCGGCCGAGTACGGGCAGCAGCCGCAGCTCGGCCACGGCGTCTACGGGCACACCGGCTACGAGACCAGCTACGACACCGGCTACGGCCAGGCCGGTCATGACCAGGCCGGCTATGACCAGAGCGGTTACGACCACCGTGGATACGGTCGGACCGGCTATGTCGAGGGCGGCTACGTCCACGGCCAGGATCAGGGCCACTACGGCGTTCAGGAGCAGTACCAGCCGTATCCGCAGTACCCGGACCACGCACAGCCGCATCAGGCCGCCACACCGTACGCCGCCCCGCGGCAGCCCGCCGGGGAGGGCTTGTACGTCCCGGCCGGGGCGGAGTACTCGGCGGACGGCTATGTGCACCTCGAAGAGGCCGGGCAGGTGCCCGTGACCGTCCCGGAGCAGTCCGCGGAGACTTCTACGGAGCAGGCCCCCGAGTTGCAGGCCGAACCCGCGCCGTCGCGGGCCTCCGCGCGCCGAGGTGCCGGTCGTGGCTCCGGTGCCCGTGCCGGCGCGGGCGCTGACTCGGGCTCTTCGTTCTCCGCCAAGGCACGGAAGGCCGCCGACGCGGTGCTGGCAGGGGATCACGTGCCCAGCCGCAAGGCCCTGCTGGTGCGGACCGGTGCCGGGGTGGCCGCGCTGGGAGTACTGGTGGCGGCGGGGCTGATGGTCGGAACCGAGGGCGGTGGCAGCGCGGCGGCGAGCAGCGGCGGTGAGCCGGGCTTCGCGGTGGCGCACACCAGGACCTGGGCCGCGCAGCCCGCCGTGGCCGGTCCGGCCGGGGGCGACGACACGCTGATCGGCAGCTGGCTGCTGGCCGACGCGGTGGTCCGGGCCGACGGCTCCGGTGTCCGCGCGTACGACCGGGCGGGCGGCAAGCCGACCTGGTCGGTGGAGCCGCCGGCCGCCGGGGCCGTCCCGTGCGGGCTGTCGGCGGGAGTGAACCAGGCGGGCCTGGGCGCGGCGCTGTTCCGTCCGCAGGCCGATCCGAAGAGTCCCTGCACGCTGGTGTCCGCCGTGGACACCAAGACCGGCAGGACCACGTGGACCAAGACCCTCTCGGACACGAAGGGTGCCTACTCGGCGCGGGTCGGTGTCACCGAGGACAAGGTGGTGGCAGTCGGCGACGACCGGGCGCTGGCCTGGGAGTCGGCCGACGGGAAGGACGTCTGGCAGTACACCGGCCAGGGCAAGTTCTGCACCCTGTCCGGCGGCGTCAGCGGAAAGACCGTGCTCGTCGCCTCCTCCTGCGCCGATTCGACCCCCGCCGACCAGGCCGTCGCGCTGAACATTGCGGACGGCAAGGTCGGCTGGTGGCGGGGTCTGAACAACCAGCCGAAGACGGTGACGGTGCTGTCCGCCGAGCCGTCCGTGGTCCTCACGACCGGCGGGAAGCCCGAGGACGACCGGGTGTTCGCCTGGGGCGCGGGCGGCGACCCGGCCGCCGAGATCCCGGTGGCCGTCGACGGCGGCCGGCTGGACGTCGCCCACGGTACGTTTTCGGCCACTCCTGGCGTCTACTTCGAGGGCCGCACGATGGTCACCACCCTGGAACCGCCGAACGGCGGCGGGCCGGTGGCCGCGGTCGGCTACGACCTGGACAGCGGCAAGCAGCGCTGGAAGGTGCCGAGCGCCGCGAAGGGCGCCGTCCGGGCGGTCGGCATCGACGGCGGATCGCTGGTGCTCGCCGCCGACGAACGCCGTGACCAGCCCGCCCGTCTCAGCAGGTTCCCGCTGGCGGGCGGTCAGGAGGCGACCGGCGGCAACTTCCCGGTCGGCACCGGTTCACTGCTGATCTCCGGACGAGTGCTGATCGGTGGTGGACAGGTGGTCGTGGTGCCCGAGCACTCGACCAACTACGGCACGGCGGCGGGGTACCAGGCGAAGGACTGAGGCCTTCCGCCCTGCACCGCGCCGGCGCCGCCCCACCTGCCGCCGCCCCGGCGCTGAGAGTGTCCTCAGGTCGAGAACGTCGAGAGTGCTCCCGTTCCCCGGAACCGCCTCCCGCGAGCAGCCTCCCGCGAACCGTCTCCCGGCAATCGCCTCCCGGCAATCGCCTCACGCCGCGGAGATGGGCCGGCCCGGTACGGCCGGCAGCCAGTCGGCGAGGTCCCGGACCTCCGAGCTGCGCAGACCGAGCGCCAGCATCAGACTGGCCTGCGGCGTCGGCTCGAACGGCCGCCGCAGCAGCTTCATCCCGGCCTGCTCCGGTGTGCGGTCCGCCTTGTGCTGGTTGTCCTCCGCGCACGCGGCGACGGTGTTCATCCAGCTGTCGGCACCACCGCGCGACCTGGGCTGAAGGTGGTCCACCGTGGTGGCCCGCCGGCCGCAGTACGCGCACAGGTGCTGGTCCCGGGCCAGGACACCCCGCCGTGACCACGGAGCCTGTTGTCGGAACGGCACCCGTACGTACCGTTGCAGTCTGATCACCCGCGGCACCGGGACGGCCACGCCCGTCCCCCGGATCGAGCGCAGCGGATGCGCCTGCTCCACCACCGCCTTGTCCTGGAGCACCAGGACGACGGCGCGCTGGAGCGACACCGTCGTCAGGGGCTCGTAGCTCGCGTTCAGAACCAGCGTGTTGCGCACTCGGCACACCCTTCCCGCGGGCGTGCCACGGCGGCACGACCGTCTCCACACACGTCACTGCCGCCGCACGGCGGTGGAACCACTCTGAATGGGCCCACAGCCGTCGAACAACGGAATTTCCGGTATCGGGGGAGAGACCGGGAGAGCGGGCCGCCCAGCTTGATGGGGTGCCTCGGGGAAACTCGCTGGCCGGAACCGCGTAGGCTCTATCAGGCTGGAGTCGTACCGACCCGGGGCCCGACCGAACCGGGCCAGCACTGGGCGGACGCCCGATCGAAGGAGAAGCGTGACCGTGACGGACATCGTCGACGAGCTGCAGTGGCGTGGGCTGATCGCCCTGTCCACTGACGAGGACGCACTGCGCAAGGCGTTCGCGGACGGTCCGGTCACGTTCTATTGCGGCTTCGATCCGACGGCCCCCAGCCTGCACCTCGGCAACCTGGTGCAGATCCTCACCATGCGCCGCATCCAGCAGGCGGGGAACCTCCCGCTCGGCCTGGTCGGCGGTGCCACGGGCCTGATCGGCGACCCGAAGCCCACCGCCGAGCGCGTGCTCAACGACCCCGAGACGGTGGCCGGCTGGGTCGAGCGCCTGCGCGGCCAGATCTCGCGCTTCCTCGACTTCGAGGGCCCGTACGCGGCGCGCATGGTCAACAACCTGGACTGGACGTCCGGGATGTCGGCGATCAGCCTGCTGCGCGACGTGGGCAAGTACTTCCGGGTCAACAACATGATCGCCAAGGAGGCCGTCGCCCGGCGGCTCAACTCCGACGCAGGCATCAGCTACACCGAGTTCAGCTACCAGATCCTCCAGGGCATGGATTATCTGGAGCTGAACCGCCGCTACGGCTGCGCCCTGCAGACCGGCGGCAGCGACCAGTGGGGCAACCTGACCGCCGGCACGGATCTGATCCGCAAGGCCGACGGCAAGTCCGTCCACGCGCTGGCCACGCCGCTGATCGTCAAGGCCGACGGCACCAAGTTCGGCAAGACCGAGTCCGGTACGGTCTGGCTCGACCCCGAGCTGACCACCCCGTACGCCTTCTACCAGTTCTGGCTGAACGCGGACGACCGGGACGTCCCCAACTTCCTGCGGATCTTCAGCTTCCGCTCGAAGGAGGAGATCGAGGAACTGGAGCGCGAGACCACCGAGCGCCCCGCCGCCCGTCTCGCCCAGCGCGCCCTCGCGGAGGAGCTCACCACGCTGGTGCACGGCGCCGAGCAGTACGAGCGCGCGGTCGCCGCGTCCAAGGCGCTGTTCGGCCAGGGCGACCTCGCCGATCTGGAGGCCCCGACCCTGGCCGCCGCCCTGGCCGAGGTCCCGAAGGCCGAGGTGTCCGAGCTCCAGACGGTGGTCGACCTGCTGGTCGCCGTCGGTCTGTCGCCGAGTCGCTCGGCCGCCCGCCGGACGATCAAGGAAGGCGGTGCCTACCTCAACAACGTCAAGGTGACGGACGAGGAGGCCGTGCCGACCGAGGCCGACCTGCTGCACGGCCGCTGGCTCGTGCTGCGGCGCGGGAAGCGCAACCTGGCGGCGGCGGAGTTGGTCGCTGTCGGCTGACCGGCTGACCGGCTGACGGGCTGGTCGACGGACCGGCCGGTTGAAGCTTGACTGAAAGCACACCCGCTCTGAGCTGCGTCTTTGAGCCCCGAGGGCCGGATCTGGACAGATCCGGCCCTCGACGTTTGACGATGTCCTCCAGGTGGCCTAGTGTTGAACGAGTCGCTGGAGCGACCATCCCACTCAGCAAGACCCACTCTCACTCTGATCCCCATGAAAATGGGTTTCTTGGCATTCCCGCCGACCGAGTGAGCGTGAATTTCGGGTAGCACTCGGAATGAGCTAATGTGGGGGACGTTGCGAAAAGCGAACCCGGCCAGTTCGGGAAATTGGATGAATGAAACTCCGGAAAACGGAGCGGAAAACATCTGATAAGCTGGAAACACGAAAGAACGAAGCCCGGAGGGTCCGCTGGAAGGCGGTCCGAAGGAAGCGTCCGTTCCTTGAGAACTCAACAGCGTGCCAAAAGTCAACGCCAGATATGTTGACATCCCCGGCCTCGATCGTTCGATCGGGGTTGGAGATTCCTTTTGAAACAAACACTAGCGAGGACGCAGTGCGCGGGGCCGCCCTATTCCGGTGGTTGCCGTGCCGCTCAACGCGGGTGTGGACCGGCGCTTTTAATTAAGCACTGCCGGGTAAGCATTCACGGAGAGTTTGATCCTGGCTCAGGACGAACGCTGGCGGCGTGCTTAACACATGCAAGTCGAACGGTGAAGCCCTTCGGGGTGGATCAGT